>VBNY01000322.1:0-3197 GCA_005877705.1 Gammaproteobacteria bacterium | reverse complement strand
CAGGTCATCTCGCGCATCAAGGTGATGTCGGAGCTGGACATAGCCGAGCGGCGTGTGCCGCAGGACGGCCGCTTCAAGATCGCCTTCGAGGGGCGCCCCATCGACTTCCGCGTGTCGATCATTCCCAGCATCTTCGGCGAGGATGCGGTGCTGCGCGTGCTCGACAAGAAGGCCCTGACGCAGCAGTTGAGCGGGCTGCGCCTGGATGTGCTCGGCTTCGACTGGGCGATCGTCGAGCAGCTGCGGCGCATGAGCTCGCTCCCCTACGGCATGCTGCTCGTGACCGGACCGACCGGCAGCGGCAAGACGACCACCCTGTACGCGGCGATCTCCGAGACCCAGACCGGCCGCGACAAGATCATCACGATCGAGGACCCGGTCGAGTATCAGCTGCAGGGAGTGTTGCAGATTCCGGTCAACGAGAAGAAGGGCCTGACGTTCGCGCGCGGCCTGCGCTCCATCCTGCGACACGACCCCGACAAGATCATGGTCGGCGAGATCCGTGACACGGAGACCGCGCAGATCGCCATTCAGTCGGCGCTCACCGGGCACCTGGTGTTCACGACCGTGCATGCCAACAACGTGTTCGATGTCGTCAGCCGCTTCGTGCACATGGGGGTCGACACGTACAGCTTCGTCTCCGCGCTGACTGCGGTGATGGCGCAACGGCTGGTTCGTATCATATGCCAGCAGTGTTGCGAAACTTATATGCCCTCGCGGCAACTCCTCGAGGAGTCGCGTGTCTCGGTGGTGGCGACAGCCTCCTTCAAGTTCCGCAAGGGACAGGGCTGCAAGCATTGCCGCGGCACCGGCTACCACGGGCGCAAGGCCGTCGGGGAACTGCTCGTCATGAATGACGAGATGCGCGAGGCGATCGTCAATCGGGCGCCCGCGCGCCAACTGAAAGACCTGGCACAGCAGGCGGGAGTGCAGCTGATCCGCGCCTCCGCGCTCGAACTCGTCCGCCGGGGACAGACCACGCTCGAGGAAGTGAACCGTGTCACCGTTATGGCATGACGAGATCGGCGTCTATCTGTCGCCGCACCGGCTCTGCCTGGTCCGGATGCAGCGCGGCGTGCGGCCCAAGCCGATCGCGGAGCATGAGCAGCCGCTCGAATCCGCGCAGGCAGCCGGCTGGAGCGCGCCGCTCGATGCCCTCGAGGCGCTGCTGGCGCAACCCGCCTGGCAGGGTGCTCACCTGCGCGTGGTCCTCGCCGACCACTGGGCGCGGTACACGATCGTGCCCTGGGTAGCCGAATTGAGCTCCACCGAGGAGCAGCTCGCGCACGCCCGCCAACTGCTGACGAGCATCTACGGCGAGGTCGTGAGCGACTGGGACCTGCGCCTGTCGCAAACGCCGCCGCAGACCGCGCGCGTGGTTTGCACCATTCCCGTCGCCCTGCTCGAGGGCATACGGGCGGCGTGCGCGAAACATGCGGTCAAGCTCACTTCCCTGCAGCCGCAACTGATTGCCGCCTACGAAGCGTGGCGTCATTGCCTGCCGCCGTCGAATGCCTGGTTCGTGACCGTCGAGCAGGGCTCACTGGCGGCCGCGCGCATCGGACAGCACGGCTGGGATCGCGTTCACAGCGTGCGCATCGGCTCCGACTGGACACGAGAGCTCAAGCGCCTGCAGACCTTCGGCAGACTCGCGAGCAATATCCCAGAGGAGGGTCAGGTGTTCGTGGATGCGCCGCACGCGTGGCGCGAGGTGGCCGCGGGCGCCGCTGGCGCGAGCGCCGCCGCAGGCGGACTGCACTGGCTCGAGGAGGAAGGCGGCCCAATGACCACGCTGCAGCGCCTCGTGCGGGCGCGAAGGCTGGCCGCATGAGCGCTCCTCCGGTCGTCCTCGATTTCGCGAGTGGGGGCGCGCGCATGACGCTCGCCGGCGTCGCGCTGTTGGTATTCGGTTTGGGCTCGGCGGGCGCTGCATGGCTGGAATACCGGGCCGTCGAGGCACGGCGCGCCGGCCTCGAGCTTAAGCTGGAAAACGTCGTACGGCGCTCGCAGCACGACCCTCTGATCGATCAGCGTGGAATACGCCTTGTCGAAGACGCCGGCCGCGTGGTCCGGGAGCTCGGCACGCCGTGGACCAGTTTGCTGGCAGAACTCGAGCTCGCGAGCCGCGAGACGGAAGGGCAGATCGCGGTGCTGTCGATCGAGCCGGATCACGAGAAGCATCGCGTACACATCACCGGTGAATCGCGCGACTTGCCCCTGGCGCTCGCCTATGTCCAACGGCTGCAGTCCAGCCGCGCGTTGCGCTATCCGATGTTGGACAGTCACGAAGTGCGCAGCGACGACGCGCAGCGCCCGGTGCGCTTCGCCATGACCGCCGAATGGAGCGAGCAGCCGTGAGCGTCGTACCCCATTTGCGCCCAACCCCGGTGCGGATCACAGCAGTCGTGACAGAACAACCGGATCCGACCAGCAGGCCGATCGTGCCTGGACAGGCGCCCTTGTCGGGGTCCGCGCCGGTTCCGGCAAGGGCAGCGCGCACTGAAATGCTGGCGCGCGCGCGGACGGCGCTTGCGCGCGTCGTGCCCCAGAGCCAGTACCAGTTGGCTCGCATCGGCCCGGCGGGGCAGATGGGTCTCGCCGCGTTGGTTGCGGCCGCCGTCATCGCGGTGAGCGTACTGATTCCGGCGCGCAACGCTATCCACACGTTGAGCGCGGATATCGCGCAAGCGCAGCACCAAGCGCACACGGCCGGCACGCTGCAGGGAATTCCCGGCTTCGTCGCCGCGCTGCCGACGCGCTCGCAGATCCCGGCAGTGCTGGGTGTCGTGGTTGAACAGGCGAGCAAGGCCGGCGTTACGCTCGACAACGGCCATTACGAATTCAGTCCGGCGAAGGCGGGCGGCGTCGCCCGCTACGAGCTGGAATTCCCGGTCAAGGCAAGCTATCCCAACATCCGGGACTTCATCAATCGTACGCTGACCGCGGTGCCCGCAGCCGGTCTCGACAAGCTGCACGTCGAGCGCAAGGCTGTCGGCGATACCGTGGTGAGCGCCGATGTCCGCTTCGTGATCTTCGTGCGAGGCGAGTGACTGCCGTGAACCTGACCAAGCGCACCAAGCTCCTGATAGCCATTGCGGCGGCGATCAGCGCTTACGTCATGTTTGCGCAAAAGGATCCGCAGACCATCGAGCCGGCCAAGAGCGCCGCGCCCGCGCGGGCCTCGCACGCCGTCGCAC
>VBNY01000321.1 GCA_005877705.1 Gammaproteobacteria bacterium | reverse complement strand
CGTGCCGTTCATCTGACGGCAGCGAGCGGCAAGGCGCTCGCGTCAGCGTACTACGGCGGGCCGGCAAGATACGCTTACTTCGAGGGGTGCTCGCAGGGAGGTCAGGAAGCGCTGATGGAAGCGCAGCGTTACCCGACAGATTACGATGGCATCATTTCCGGTGACCCCGACTACAACCAGACTCACCACGAGGTGGGCGTGCATCTTTGGGTGGTGTCGACCCTATATTCCGACGCGCGGAGCCAACTCTCTGCGGCCCAGGCGCAGCTCGTCGGCACTGCTGTCAACCAGGCGTGCGACAAGCTCGATGGCGTCGAGGATGGCGTACTCGAGGATCCGCGGCGCTGTCACTTCGACCCGGGCGTCCTGCAATGTCGAGGAGCCAATAACAAGAACTGTCTGACCCACCCACAAGTCACTGCGGTTCGCAAGCTTTGGAAAGGTCCCGCCACGGCCATACATTTCGGTTACTACACCGGTCTGGAGCGTGGCGGCGAAGCCACTCTTTGGAGAGGCTGGATCGTTGCGGACACACCCGAGGAGAACGTTCACGCGCAGCTCGGCTTGCCATTTTTCAAGTATTTCGTGTTCGGAAATCCGAACTGGGACTTCCGAACGTTCAACTATCAAGCAGCGCCACGAGAAATCGACAACAGATTCGCATCCGTGCTGGATGCTGTTGACCCGGATCTGCTGCCATTCAAGGGCCGCGGAGGCAAGCTCATCCACTATCACGGATTCAGTGATCCCGACGTTCCTCCCAGAGCCAGCATCTGGTACTACGAGCGTGTCGCGCGCAGCTCGCATCGCCAGCATGTCGATCCGGGATCGTTCTACAGGCTGTTCATGGTCCCGGGAATGGGCCATTGCGGCGGCGGCCCGGGGGCCAATTCGTTCGACATGATGACGGCGCTCGAACATTGGGTGGAGCACGGGGTCGCGCCGGAACGAATACTCGCGACCAAATATTTGGACGATGATCCGAAGAAGGCGTCCTTGCGGACTCACCCGCTCTGCCCCTATCCAAAGGTTGCCCGCTACAGCGGGCACGGTAGTCCCGACGATGCCCGAAATTTTGTTTGCGAGGTGGAGTCGAGCGCGAGCGAGTAGTCCTTACAGTTCTTGGTATGATTCATCAAGATAAATCATGATGAGTGCCGCAGGTTGAGGGCAAAACCGTAGCCAGCACTCATCGGGGTGCGTACCCTTGGTGAATGCATTCGCTGGAAGAGGAACTGCGTGAGCTTCGCTCCGCCGGCGCCCTGGACGAGGGCACGACGGCGCGCGCGCTAGCCCTCGAGCGCCGTACTGTTTTCTCCATTTTCGAAGAGCTGCGCGCGGCGCTGTATGCGGCCGTTGCGCTGGTTGTTACCGGCGTCGGGATTCTTGTTAAGGAGCATCTCGATCGCATCGGTCCTTTGACTCTGATTTTTGCGCTTGCGCTGGCGGCCGGCGCCTGTTACATCCCGGCGATCCGTGCGCATTCGCGCCGGAGCGCTCGTTCGCCTGGGGCTGATTACCTGCTGCTCCTTGGCGCACTCATCGTGAGCGCAGACCTTGGATATGCCGAGTCACAATTCCACTGGCTGGCAGAGAACTGGTCGCGCCACTTACTGCTTCTCAGCGCACTCCACGCGTTCACAGCCTATGCGCTCGATTCGCAGCTAGTGCTGTCGGTGGCTCTCGCAACGTTCGCGGGATGGTTCGGCATCGAGCGCGGTCCAGGGAGCATCACGGCGTGGGAGTTCGCTACGCCCGCGCTCGGTCTGCGCGCGCTCCTGTGCGCCGGGGTAATCCTCGCTTGGCGCGCGATCGACCAGCGTACGAATGCCGCGCGGTTCCGCGAAGTGTTCGAGCACTTCGCCGCTAACCTCGCCTTCTGGGGTGTGCTGGGCTGGTGTTCGGATGCACACCTGCGGTTCATCGGCGTGCCCGCGCTGCTCATACTCGCGGCTGTCGCCATCCGCACAGCGCTGCACTCCGGAACGGAATCGTTCGCCGTGTACGGCGTAGGCTATACGGCATTGGGCTTGAGTCTCGTGATCGCACAGATCACGGGCCTTACATTGCTTGGTGCAACGTTGGTGCTGGGTATCGTGCTTACCGCCGCCGCGGCTCTGCGCCACCTGCATGATCTATTGAAGGACGCGCGGCCGTGAACCTCAGGCCCACGCCGTCTGAGGAGCGCTGGCTCACCCTGTCACGACGGCTGCGCCGCAGCCCGCGAGTTATCCCCTTCGCCGCGCACTCGGGAGGCTGGCGGACCGCAAACCTGCCGAGCCGTTGCACGTTCTTTGTTCTGGGACTGGTCGCCGCGGGCATGATTGCGATAATTACCGGTCGCCTGTGGCCGACGGGTGCCGTCGTAGTTGCGGGTCTGGTGTCCCTGGCGATAGCCGAATGGCTGATCGTGAGGCGCCGCCATTTCGGATCCGGGATCGAGGAAGCGTTCGAGGTCGCAGGACTCGCGATGCTCGCGTATGAGTGCTGGACGCATGTGGGCCCCTCCGAGTCCGCCGGCGCATCTCTGCTTGGGACCGCCCTCGCGATCGCGGGCATACGACTGCTCAATCCGCTGTTTACGACGCTCGCGGTTTTGACGTTCTTGCTGGCGCTCAAGGCACCCGCATTAATTGAGGGACTTTTGTGCTACGGCGTCGGTCTGGCCGCATTGGCTGCTGGTGCCTACCGCTTCCGCCGCCCTTCACACGATCTCGTGCTCGACTCTCTCGTCGTTGTAATGCCCCTTGCGGGCTACCTATGGTCGGCCTCCCCGCACAACCTATGGTCCCCGGCGGACTACCTACACGCGCACCTGTCTGTGTGGCTCGTCCCCCTTTGTTCCGTACTCTTCGCGGCAGTTGCGCTTACCACCGACTCACAGGCCTGTCACTCGAGACGCGGCTCATCGTCTGGGGCTGCGTCCTGCTGCTTGTCTCGATGACTTTCGAGCGCTACCTACGCGCGCCCTACAGGGGCATCACCTCGCGTCCGCTGCGCGACGACGAAGATTCCGCGAGGGTCCTGGGGATAGCCGGCGGTGCCGTGCTGACTCCACATTCGCCGCCACCGAAGGGCGCGCCGCCGTTTGAGGGCGGTGGCGGCCGCTTCGGAGGCGGCGGGGCGAGCGGCGAATACTGACCCTCATCTGGTGGCAGCCTCGGACGTCCTGAACGACGTGGAGACGCGGAGACGCGGTAGCGAGATTCCCCCACGATGTTCTCGGGAGGGTAAACCCTATCCGTGAGATATTTGCGCGCTTACAAGCAGTCTCTAAAGCAAAGGATCAATCGCGGTCCCCCGCGCTGGCGGCCACGATTCGGCACGCT
>VBNY01000320.1 GCA_005877705.1 Gammaproteobacteria bacterium | reverse complement strand
CGCGGTTTGGTCATCCCCAGCACCTGCTCGATCGTACGATTGAAATTGATGCGTGCGAGTGTGAGCTGCGGTTCGCGCTGCCGATAGAACTCCCGCATGCGGGCGACCGTGCTGGCGACGTCCTCGATGGCGCGCTGGATCGTTCCCAGGTAGCCGCGGGCGCGCTCGCTGAGATTCGGCTCGCGCTCGAGCAGCGATTCGGTATAGAGCGAGACGGGTGAGATGGCATTGTTGATGTCGTGGGCAATGCCGCTCGCCATCTGGCCGAGGGCCCGCAGCCGTTCCTGCTGCATGACCGTGTGTTGCGTCTGCCGCAGATCGTCGTAGGCCTGCTGCAGCGCCCCGTTGAGCTGCGTCTGGTGGATCGCAAGGGCCACGTGCTCGCTCAAGTGCTTGAGAAATTCGCAGTCGGGACTGCTGAAACCCTCGGCCTGCTTGCGCGCGGCGACCAGCATGCCGAAGACGTTGTTCTCCACGATGAGCGGTGCGATCACCAGCGAGCGCAACCCGCCTGTGGCGAGCCGTTGCGGAAATGCAAAGTGAATCTCCCGCACGTCGGGCTCATAGACCAGTTGCCCACCCAGGCAGCGCGCGAGTCCGTTCTGATCGATCGGAACGGTTGACTGCACCGCGAGTCCCAGCTCGGCGGCGAGCGCCTGGCTCGCCGGGCCCACGGTGTTGACGGCGAGCGATTGGGTGGCGGGGTCGTGGAGACACACGCAACCGAAGTCGATCGGCAGGTTCTCTTCCAGGCTTCGCAGCACGACCTGGCAGATGCTGCGCAGGTCCTGACGGTCGCCGATCGCGCGGGTGATGTGCTGCAGCAGGCTCAGGCGGCCGAGCTGCGCGAACAGGCGGCCCTCCGACTGCTGAATCTGCGTGAGCATGTGATTGAAGGCATCGGTCAGCAGATCGAGCTCGTGAGCATCCGCGCGCGACGCCCGGACGGTGTAGTCCTGGCGGTCGGAAACGGCGCGCGCGGTCTCAGCGAGGCTCAGGATCGGTCGCGAAAGCTGCTGCTGCAGCCGGTGAGACAGCAGGTAGGCGACCAGCGCGGATACCGCGATCACAAAGGCGGCGATCACTGCGTAAAGGCGGAAGCGCTCGTAGATCGCACCCAGGTCGGATTTCACCAGCAGCACGCCCAGCTTGCGGTGCCCCTCGGTCACGGGCACGAAACCCAGCAGGTCTGTCTGTTCGAATCGATATCCGGACGACTCCGGCCTTGCCGGCAAGGCGCCGGCGGGCAGGCTGGCCGGATAGGCAGCGAACAGCTTCCCGGAGTTGTCGTAGAGGGCGGCTGCGACGATGTGCGGGTCGGCCTTGAAGGCGCTCAGCACGACCCGAGCGTCTTCGGGATTGTCGAACGCGAGCGCTGCGGTACTGTTGGCGGCAATGGCCTCACCGAGAGTGTTGAGCTGCCGGACGATCGCCTGTCGGTAGGTGAGCACGTCGTAGGCAAAGAACGCGGCAGTGGTAATGAGCAGCACGACGCCGCTGGTGAGCAGATTCATCTTCATCAGCTTGCTGCGGATCGAGGTGACTCGGGCGGCCATGGGTCAGCCTCCTCCTGCGGTTTCGTCCACGATCTGCGCCGGTCGCAGCAGCTTCGAGCTGATGACGAGGCCGGCGGCGCGCGCGGCGGCTACATCGATGCGCAGGCGAATCCGGCTGCTCTCGTTGATCAGCCCGATCATCGCTCCGTGGCGCGCCGCGCCCTCGAAGTCCGTCACCGTGAGCGTGCCGCGATGGCCCAGACCCGCGGCGATCTCCTCCAGGCGCGCGCCTTGGGAGCGGTCGATGAACAGGATCTGACAGTTGTCAACGTCCTCCAGGTGCGGGAAGCGTCGCACCACCAGCGGCCGGCCATTGGCCGTCTCGCCGCGCACCGCCTCATCCAGGGTCGTGCCGAACGGATCGCGACCGAGTACGCCGATCACGAACGGCGCCTTGGGGCCGGCAAAGGCCGTCGGCGGCCATTCGACGAACTGCGAGAAATTGAACAGGAACACCGCCTTGACCTGGTACTCGCTCGCGGCGGGGGATGCCCGCAGACCTTGCGCTGCGAGCAGCAAGCTCCCGAGCAGCAGTACGCCGAGCCCCCTCAAAAGCGCCATGACAGCTGTCCGTAGAGGTTGCGCTGAATGGTGCTGCGCCCGCGCAAGGCCCCGAATTCCGGGTGGTCCGCGTGCAGCAGATTGCGCCCGGTCAGCGCCAGCTCCATGTTTGAAAGCGCAAGCCACGCGAGCCGCACGTCGAGTTCTGTATAAGCGGGCAGCGGCGGGTCCGGCAGCGAGCCGACGCCGCGCAAATCGAGATCGAGCTGCAGATTGCGTGGCAGATCGAAGCTCGAACGCACAGTCCATTGGCAGTGCGGATCGTTGCGCAGGTTGGGATTTCGCGCCCCGACCGGATCGGTGCTGCCGGCTTTGAGCCGCAGATTCTCGTCCAGATAGCTGACGCCGGCATGCACTGTCCAGAAGGACAGCGGTTGATAGCTGCCCCAGGCCTCGATTCCCTGCGTAGTTCCCTCGATCTTGTTCTCGAGCACCACGGGCACCGCCGTGCCGCTTCGCAACCTGTCCCACAGGT
>VBNY01000319.1 GCA_005877705.1 Gammaproteobacteria bacterium | reverse complement strand
CCAACGGCGTGCACGTGCCGACGTTCCTGCATCAGACCTGGACGGATTTCTTCGACCGCGAGTTGAGTCGCGACTGGCGCGAACGCCTGCGGGACCCGGAGTTCTGGAACGTGCTCGAGCAGGTCCCCGACGATCGCTACTGGGCGACGGCGCAGTCGGTGAAGTCCCGCATGCTGGCGAGCGTGCGCGAGCGGCTGCAACGCGAGTACGCGCGCAAGGGCCTGAGCCCGGCGCAATTGCGGCACGTCACGCGCTTTCTGGATCCGCTGCGTCCGGACGTGCTCACCATCGGCTTCGCGCGCCGCTTCGCGACCTACAAGCGGGCGGCGCTGCTGCTGCGGGACCGCGCGCGCCTGGCGAAGCTCGTCAGCAACCCGGCGCGGCCGCTGATATTCCTGTACGCCGGCAAGGCGCACCCCGCGGATGAGCCGGGCAAGCAGGTGCTGCGCGAGATCCGCCTGCTCATGACAACCCCCGAGTTCCTCGGGCGCATCATCTTTCTGGAAGACTACGATCTGCAGCTCGCGCGCTGGCTCGTATCCGGCGTCGATATCTGGCTCAACAATCCGATCGCGCCTCTCGAGGCGAGCGGCACCTCGGGCATCAAAGCGGCCATCAATGGGCGGCTGAACCTGAGCGTGCTGGACGGCTGGTGGGCGGAAGGGTGGATGCAGGATAACGGTTGGGGCATACCGCCTGCGAACGTGCAGGATCCCGACCGCCGCGATGCGCTCGAGGCCGAGATGATCCTCGAGACGCTCGAGGACGAGGTGCTGCCGCTCTACTACGACCGCAACGAGGACGGTTACTCGCCCGAATGGGTCAAGCGCAGCAAGCGGGCGATGATCACCGTGATCCCGCGATTCAACATGCGCCGCGTGCTGTTCGACTACACGCAGGGCCTGTATCTGCCGGCTGCACGGCAGTACCGCCGGCTCGCCAGCGATGGCTTCGCGGGCGCAAGCCGGCTGGCCGAGTGGAAGCAGCGTGTGCGGCAGGCGTGGCCCAAGGTGAGCCTCAGGCTGCTCTCCGATCTGCCGCCGGACTTGCCGCGAGGCCAGCGTCTGCGCCTGCGGATCGCCGCGGGACTCAATGGGTTGCAGCCCGCCGATGTGCGTGTGGAGTTCGTCGCCCGTCGACTGTTGCCCGAGGCGGATCTGGCTCCACCTCCGCTTTCCTCCTACGGCCGCCCACCGTGCGATGGCCTGTGGAGCGCGGCGCTCACCGCCACTGGCGAGCAGGAGGGCGATGGCGCGATGGTTTTTGCCCTCGATGCGGAGTCCAAGGAATGCGGTCAGTTCGCCACCGAAGTGCGCATCTATCCCTGGCACGAGCTGCTCACGCATCCGTACGAGCTCGGATTGATGAAGTGGCTGTAGCGGCCGCTTGCGCTGCCGTTACTGTGCAGGCCGCAAAAGTCGCGCCTTATGGGCACCCCAGGAAATCGCAGACGATTTCCTGGGACCCCGCCGCGGCCGGCAACGAAGCCACGGTTCCGAAAAAGGGCCGCAGGCTGCCGCAGGCCACTTTTTCCAATTAGACTAGGCCGCCCGCAAACCACGCAGCCTCTGCAAGCGACTCATGGCCCGACAGCCCGCGCGAGCCTCTTCCGGACGCTACGTGAGCCGCCTGACGGGGGGTACCCTTGCGGTGATCATGGCCGGCGGACGCGGCGAGCGGCTGAAGGATCTCACCGCGCATCGCTGCAAGCCCGCGACGCCGTTCGGGGGCAAATTCCGCATCATCGACTTCGTGCTGTCCAACTGCGTGAACTCGGGGATCCGGCAGATCTCCATCCTCACCCAGTACAAGGCGCAGTCGCTCATCCAGCACGTGCAGCGCGGCTGGAGCTACCTGCGCGGGGAGTTCGGCGAATTCGTCGAGACGATCCCGGCGCAGCAGCAGATCGGTCCCGTCTGGTATCGCGGCACCGCGGATGCGGTCCACCAGAACATCGATCTCATGCTCTCTCACCGGCCGAAGCACGTGCTCGTGCTCGCCGGAGACCATATCTACAAGATGGACTACGGCCCGATGATCGCCTACCACGTCGAGAAGGGCGCGGACATCACCGTAGGGGTCGTCGAGGTTCCGGTGAGCGAGTCGCGTAATTTCGGCGTGCTCACGGCCACCGAGTGGAACCGCGTCACGAAGTTCTCCGAGAAGCCCGCCGTGCCCGATACGCTGCCGGGCAGGCCGGACGCCATCCTCGCCTCGATGGGCATCTACGTGTTCAACACGCGGCTGCTGGAGAGCATGCTGGCCGAGGACGCGGCGGATGACTCCTCCGCGCACGATTTCGGCAAGAACATTCTGCCCAAGGCCATCGGCAACAACCTGCAGGTGTTCGCCTATCCGTTTCAGGACGTGAAGACCCGGGCGCAGAGCTACTGGCGCGATGTCGGCACGATCGATGCGTACTACGACGCCAACCTCGAGCTGGTGCACGTCAAGCCGGAGCTCAACATCTACGACCAGGACTGGCCGATCTGGACCTACCAGGTGCAGCAGCCGCCGGCGAAGTTCATCCTGGATGAGGATACCCGGCGCGGCACGGCCATCAACTCGATGGTCTCCGGAGGTTGCATCATCTCCGGCGCGATCGTGCGCGAGTCATTGTTGTTTTCCGACGTGCGCGTGGACGAGCGCACGAACATTCAGCGCTCGGTCGTCCTGCCGCACGTCGAGATCGGCAGCGGCTGCACCGTTCACAGCGCCATCCTCGATGAGGGTTGCGCGATCCCCGACGACATGAGCATCGGTGTCGACCGCGATGCGGACTCGAAACGCTTCCACGTTACCGAAAAGGGCGTCGTGCTGGTGACCGTTGACATGCTGCGCAACCTGCCCGCCTGAGCCTCATGGCACCGAGCGCGCGCCTTCCCGTCATTCTCCTGTGGCACATGCATCAGCCGCAGTACCGCGATGCGCTCACCGGACAATACGTTCTGCCGTGGACCTACCTGCATGCGATCAAGGACTACACCGACATGGCGGCGCACCTGGAGGGAAATCCCGCAGCGCGCGCAGTCGTCAACTTCACGCCGGTGCTGATCGAGCAGCTGGAGGAGATCTCGCGCCGCGTGGCGGAACACCTGCGCTCGGGCGCGCCGCTACCTGATCCCGTACTGGGTCTGCTCGGTCCCGAGCCGGTGCCGACCGATCCGCCGGAGCGAGCTCGCGACCATCGCGGAAACGCTGGCGACGCCGGAGCGCGTCAGCTACGCATCCGACCAACTGATTCAGGACCTGGCCGTGTGGTATCACCTCGCGTGGCTCGGCGAAGCCGTGCGGCACACGCACCCGCTGGTGAGTCAACTCACGGAGCAGGGCCGCGGCTTCACGCTCGCGCAGCGGCGAGAGCTCCTCGCGCTCTGCGGCGATCTCGTGAGCTCGGTCGTGCCGCGCTACCGGCGGCTGTGCGAGCGGGGGCAATGCGAGCTTTCCGTCACGCCTTACGGGCATCCGATCATCCCGTTGCTGCTGGATTTCCAGTCGGCGCGCGATGCGGTACCCAGCATGGCGCTGCCCGAGCACGGCTCGTACGTCGGCGGGGCGGAGCGGGCGGCGTGGCATGTTGCGGAAGGAAACCGGGTGTTCACGCGGGCCTTCGGCGTGCGCCCGACAGGGTGTTGGCCGTCGGAAGGCGCCATCAGCCGCGGTACGCTCGAGCTGCTCGACCGAGCCGGGTTCCGCTGGATCGCGAGCAGCACGAACGTCCTGCGCGGCAGCCTGGAACGCGCCGATCGGCGGCTCGCGCAGGATCCGCTCGCCTACAACCGCCCGTACCGGTTGCCGGGCGCGGCGGTGAATTGCTTCTTCCGCGATGACAATCTGTCGGACCTCATCGGCTTCACGTACGCCACCTGGCACGGCGATGACGCGGCCCAAAACCTCGTCACCGAGCTTACACAGTTGGCGCGTAGCTACGCCGGCGCGCCGAATCACGCCGTGCTCATCGCCCTCGATGGCGAGAACGCGTGGGAGCACTATCCGTTCAACGGCTATTACTTTCTGCGAGCCTTGTATGCGCTGCTG
>VBNY01000291.1 GCA_005877705.1 Gammaproteobacteria bacterium | reverse complement strand
TCTTGTAGGCCTCGCGGCCGGTGATCTGGCGTTGCTCGAGCAGCTGTTGGATGGCCGTGTCCATCGTGCGCATGCCGAACTGTCCGCCCGCCTGCATGGTGTTCTCGAGCTGGTCGAGCTTGCCCTGGCGGATGAGGTTGGAGGCCGCGGGCGTGTTCACGAGGATCTCGAGCGCGGCGATGCGGCCTTGCTTGTCGGCGCGCTGCAGGAGCTGCTGGGAGATGACGCCGCGCAGGGACGTGGACAACATGGTACGAACGTGCGATTGCTTGTCCGACGGGAACACGTTGACCATGCGATCGACCGTCGGCGCCGCACCGTTGGTGTGCAGCGTGCCCATGACGAGGATACCCATCTCCGCCGCGGTGACCGCGATGCTCATCGTCTCCAGATCGCGCAACTCGCCGACGAGGATGACGTCCGGGTCTTCGCGCAAGGCCGAATGCAGCGCGGCCGCGAAGCTCATGCTGTGAACTCCGATCTCGCGCTGGCTGATGAGGCAGCTCTTTCTCTGATGCACGAACTCGATCGGATCCTCGATCGTGAGGATGTGGCCCTTCACGCGCGCGTTGATGTCGTCGATCATCGCCGCGAGCGTCGTGGACTTGCCGGAGCCGGTCTTGCCGGTCACGAGGATCAGCCCGTTGTTCGCGCGGCACATGCCGCGCACCGCCTCGGGCATCTTCAGCTCATCGAGCGTGAGCGCCTGGGAGGGAATCGCGCGGAACACGCCGCCCATGCCGTTCAGCTGCCGCAGGACGTTGACCCGGAAGCGGCCTCGATCCTGCAGCGTGTACGCGAAGTCCGCGCCATCCTTCGCCTCGAAGCGATCCTGCGCCGTCTTCGGCATGATCTCGTAGATGGCCTGCTTCACGAATTCGGCAGCGAGCGTCTCCGAGCGCAACGGCATGAGGTCGCCGTACAGGCGGATGCGCGGCGGCTCGCCCGCGACGAAATGCAGGTCCGAGCCGCGCCGTCCCAGCACCTCGGTCAAGAATGAGTCGATTTCGGCCACGGGGCGCGCGCCTTGCGGTCTTCAGGCAGTGGAAGTCGATGCCGGCGGCGGTGGCGCGGACGTCAGGTCGACCTTGGGCAGCATGCTCGTGTCGGTGACGTACTTCTGGAACGCGCGCTTTTCGATCGCGTACCCGTAGGCATCGTCCGGATCGACCTCGCGCGCGGTAATCGCGGCGAGCAGCGCCTGGTCGAGAAGCTGCATGCCGAGATCGCGCCCCATCTGCAGCTGGGTCGGAATCTGGTGCGACTGATCGGTCTGGATCAGCTTGGCGATCGCCTTGGTCATCACCAGCACCTCGCAGACGGCTTTGCGTCCGTGTGCGTCCGCGGTCTTGATCAACACCTGAGTGACGACCGCAAGCAGACTTTGCGCGAGGAAGCTCTTGGTTTGTTCGCGCTCTTCGACCGGCAGCGCATCGATGATGCGGTCGATGGTCTTCACGGCGCTGGTGGTGTGGAGCGTGCCCAGCACGAGGTGACCGGTCTCGGCGGCCGTCATTGCCATGGAGATGGTCTCCGCATCGCGCAGCTCGCCGACCAGGATCACGTCCGGGTCTTCGCGCATCGCTGCGCGTACGCCCTCCGCGAAGCTCGGGATGTGTGTGCCCAGCTCGCGCTGGATGACCTGACTGTTCTTGCTGCGGTGGACGAACTCGATCGGATCCTCGAGGCTGACGATGTTGAGCTTTCGGGTCTGGTTCAGGTAGTCGATCATCGCCGCGAGCGTCGTCGACTTGCCGGTGCCCGTGGAGCCGGTGACGAGCACCATGCCCTGATGGAAGTCGCACAGCTTGGCGACGATGGGCGGCAGCGCCAGCTTCTCGAGCGTGGGCACTTCCGAAGGAATGGCGCGGAAGGTCGCACCGACGCCCGTGTCCTTGCGATAGACGTTGACGCGGAACCGGCCTCCCTCCCCGGAGACATATGAGAAGTCGAGGTCGTGGCCCTTCGCGAACAGCTCCGCTTGCGACCGCGTCAGGATCTCGGTGACGTAGCCCTCCAGCTCGGTCGCGCGCACGTCCCGGAATTTGATCGGCAGCAGATCCCCGTGCATGCGCAGCATGGGTGGGACGCCGACGGCCAGGTGCACGTCCGAGCACCCCTGTTGCGAGCCAAGCTTCAGAAACGCGTCGATACGCGCCAAGGCGACAACCCCAATCTGCTCAAGTGCTGCACTTTTTAGCGGCGCAGGGCAGAAGAATCAATCACTTGTGCTCGAAAACCTGACGTAACGCACGCAAGTAGAGGCGCTCGAGCGGCAAGCTAAAGATAGCACTTACAGATAACGCTCGAGAGCCGCCCGCAGCTCGTCCATGCTCTGGAAGCGCTTCGCCTTGTCCACCGCCATGGATTTCATGACGAGGTCGGACAGGCCAGGCGGCAGCGCCGGGTTGACCTCCTGGGGAACACGAGCTTTGCCCTGCACGTGCTGGTACATGACGGACATGTGGTCGCCGCGGGAATACGGCGGCACGCCGGTCACCATCTCGTACAGAATGACGCCGAGGGCGTAGATGTCGGCGCGCTCGTCGACCTTCTTGCCCAGGATCTGCTCGGGGGCCATGTACTTCGGTGAGCCGATCACGTAGCCGGTCTTCGTGAGCTGGGTATCGCCCTCGCGATGCGCGGCGGCGACGCCGAAGTCCACGATCTTGAGCAGCGCCTGCTGGTTGATGAGCACGTTGGCGGGCTTGAGGTCGCGGTGCACGATGCCGACCT
>VBNY01000290.1 GCA_005877705.1 Gammaproteobacteria bacterium | reverse complement strand
CGTAGGCCGCCAACTGCCCACTGTCGATTTCGGGGGACTGCCACGGCGTATCGGGGGAGCCGCGACAGCCGGTCCAAGTGCAGCTGTCGGTGTAGTGCACGCGAGGAAGATCGATATCGCAGTGTGCATCGTCCGTAAGGCAGAACACATCCGGTGCGAACGCGGCGAGCTGCCGGATGACCTCCGGAGTGTGCGTGGAGGGCAGCAGACTGACCTTCCTGGTCAGCAGACTGGCCGCGAATCCGACCGTGAAGCGGTAACGGTCCGCGCAGACGTTGATGACATGAGCGCCGGCGGGAAGTGTCGTCGCGATACGCGCCACGTCTTCAAGAAAGCGCTTCGCGAGGATGGGCACCCCGGCGCGGTAAGCGACTACCGCGTCGGCGGATGCGTGCGCTATCAGCGGGAGCGTGGCCAGATGTTCACTTCGTCCTGTGGGCCGCGATGTACTCGACGAGAGCCCGCAGGGAGCGGAATGTCTGCTCGTTCTCTTCGCTGTCGGCCCGTAGCTGGACGCCGTACTGCTTGGAGACCACGAGCGCGATCTCCAGGATGTCTATCGAGTCAAGACCGAGGCCCTCGCCGTACAGCGCAGCATCCGGGTCGATGTCCGTTGCCGCGACCTCCAGGTTCAACGCCTGGACGATCAGATCCGCGACCTCGCGTTCGAGCGCGGCGCTGTTGGCCGCAGGCGCCGGCTGTCGCAGGGACGACCCTTTGTCGGACATACGATAGCCACTTCGGTGCGGATCTTCGTGGCGCACATTATACAGGCGTCGCCCGGGGCGCAACCACGCTCGAGGTCAAGATGCCGCAAGTCGGCTGCGGCGACCGTGCGCCATCAGCCGCCTGCTGTCCGGCGGGCAAGCAGCAGAGGCAGGCGCGCCACGAACCCCAGAAACAGGCGCGAGTGCATCCATGTCAGCAGCACGTTGTCGCGCCAGTAGTGGAAATGCGATACGCCGCCTTCCTCGGGGCCGAAGTATCTGACAGGGGCCGGCAGATTGAGCGCCGGCACGCCCCGCCAGCTCAGGCGCACGACCGCCTCGACATCGAAATCGAAGCGCCGCATCCAACGGCTCGAGCGCATCACGCGCACGAGGGGTCCGATGGGGTAGACCCGGAAGCCGAACAGCGAGTCGTGGATGCCCGCCCACAGGGTTTCCAGATTGGCCCACCAGTTCGAGATCTTGCGTCCCTGGATGCGGATGCGCGGTGCGCTCGCGTCGAACACCGGCTCTCCCAGCACCATCGCGGCGGGATTGGCCGCCGATGCGGCCATGAAGGCGGCGATGCGATCGGCGGGATGCTGCCCGTCCGAGTCCATCGTCAGCGCGTGCGTAAACCCAAGACTCAGCGCCGCGAGCAGGCCGTCGAGCACGGCGGCGCCCTTGCCGCCGTTGCCTGCTCTCACCAACACGCGCATGCCGGGATCGCTGCGGGCAATGTCCTCGAGACCCTGAGCGGTGCCGTCGCTGCTGCCATCCACCACGACCCACACCGGGTCCCACTGCGCACGCGCGGCGCGCAGGGTCTCGAAGACCTTGCGGCCCGGATTGTAGCTTGGGATCAGCACCAGATGCGTCCGCGACCGGGCGCTCATCGGGTGTGCATCAGCTGGCGGCCCTGCGCGCGGTGCAGCTCGCCCAGCCACCCGGTCTGGGGCGCACCGGCCAGTTGCGCACGGAATTCGCGCCCGAGCTCCTCCATGAAGAGCGCAACATCCGTTGGAGGATCGAACCGCCGACCTAACCGAACCCGATAGGTGATCGGCAGGCTGGGCACGCGAAACAGCGACCAACCCTTGCTCAAGTACGGCGAATCGGTCTCGACGATGGCCACTTGGACGGGTTTGCGGGCGTGCTTGGCGATCACGCCGACGCTCGCGGTCAGCGGGTTGATCGGCGCGCGCCTGGTGCGAGTCCCTTCGGGAAAGAGCAACAGGATGCCCCCCCGGTGCAGGTCTTCGACCGCCTCCTTGATCATCCGCCGCGGCGGCCCGCTGCTGATGTAGCGGGCCAAGCGCGCACTCGCCCCGAGGAAGACATTCCCCATCAGCTGCGGCTTCAGCACGCACGCCAGGTTTGGATGCCGCGCCAGAATGAGGAGCGCATCGATCAAGGTCGGATGATTGGGTGCGAGGATGACCGGCGGCCCGCCGCGCAATGCATCGATCGCTCGCAGGTCGAGCTTGTAGGCTCCCGAGAGCCTCAGCGCCCAGGTGAAGGCCCTGACACCAACCATGATCCCGCACCGCGCCGCCACCGTTCGGCGGCGCCGCGGCAACGGCGGAAGAAATACCAGGGCGAGGAGGGTCCAGCTGAGGATCATCGCGGCGAGCAGCGCGAGCAGCCCGTAGGTCACGATGTGATCGGAGAGGGCTTTGCGCAACCGCCGCATGTCATGAGCACCGTTGGTGCAGCTTTCAGTCTTCCGCTTCGACGAGCCGCGAGGATTGGCGAATGATCCACGCGATCCCCACCCCCGCCGACCACGAGCCGCTGCGCTTCACGAGTGGGCTGGCCGCGAAGCTTGCACCCGAGAGCGTGTCATAGCGCGCGTACGCGCCGACCCAGTGCGAAGGATAGCGCTTGGAGAGGGCGGCGAGCAGCTCCGTTCCCGCGTAGCCGCCCCGTGCTTGGTAGGCCGGCCGGTCCGCGGCCGCAAATTGCGCCGCCACCGAGTAGAAGTAATCCTCGTAACGGTGATCGGCGAACAGGGGCCCGGTGAGCAGGCCGAGGTTCCAGCCCGGCAAGCCGGCGACACCGTCGATATCGACGTTGAGGTGGGGGGCGAAGGACCAGCCGATCGCGCGCGGCGTTGACTCGATCGTGAATGCGGCCCGGGCCGGTAGGCGGACGTCGAATTTCAGCCGCTGCTGCTTGGAGCGCCACAGGTGCAGCTCCAGCACCGGTCCGATTTCCACGGTCGGCCTCAGGTCCGGCATGCCGTGACGCGCCGAGTTGTTGCGCACGGGCGTGGTGGCACTGACGCTGATGTTGAGCTCGATGAGCTCCTGGTTGAACAACCTGCCCCGCAGGCCGTTGCGGTCCGCTTTGAGAAACTTCCCGCGGTATACGAGTACAGGTACGGGCACGGGATAGACGTGGGTCGTGTCGGCACCCCGGTAGTCCGTGAACAGCACTGCACCGACTCCCAGCCCGAACTCCCACAGCGGTTTCTGCTCGGCATAGGCCGCGAGCGGCGTGAGAGCGCCCGCAATGAGAGTCGTGGCGCTGGTTCACGCACCGTCCTGGAGCGGCTGCGCTCCTGTCGCTTCGATCTCGACCAGCAGGTCCTGCCTGCAGATATCCGCCTTCAGGTACAACACCCGGGCAGTCGAGCCGAGCCTCGAGCGCAGCTGCGCCTGGATCACCGGCAGGTCCTCCGGCCGGCGCACATAAACCTTGCAGGCCAGATCCTGCAGCGTGAATTGCGCGGCGCCCGCTACGCGATTGGCCTCGCCGAGCAGTGCCTCGATGTTGGCAAGTGCCTCGCGCGTCTGGGCCGCGGCATCGCCGCCGTGAACAGTCTCATGGCCCACAATGCTCGCAGTCCCCGATATCAGCAGGGTCAGCCCGCCCGGCTCGTGCAGCAGTGTCGCGCGGGAAAATGACGGTGTGCGCGCTCCGTATTGCCTCGGGTAGTTGTAAGCGCTGACCTGTCGCGGGTTCTCGATGAACGTAGGCAGTGCGCGGCTCGCGAGGAAATAGATGACGAGGGGAGTGCCGGTCACGGCCCCTAGAGCACAGGCAGCCGGAACGTTGCCGCTCACAGCGCGACCGCGGGAGAGGAGTGCGTCCTGACGTGCGCTGTTGAATTGCCGGTAACGCTCGGTTCCGAGGCAGTCGCGATTGATTTCCGGCAGATAATTCCACACCCGCAGCAGGTGCGGGTAGCCCGCCGTGTCCAGCACGTCCAGGATCTCATGATAGGCTTGCTCGGTCGCCTCATGCAGCGTCGTGCGACCACCGTTGGCAGTCAGCGGTGTGATATCGCTCTCTGACACAGCGAGGCACCCGGGCCGGCCTCGACGGGCCCTCCGGCTCGCCAGACCTCGCACACATCGTCGACTCCGGCCAGCACCGGCGTGCTGACCTCGGCAACCGGGATCTCCGTGCCGCGTAGCACCGCGGCTCGGTTGAATGTGGCTACTCCGAGTACGCCGGCCCACCGTGCCGCGTCGCAGGCGGCGAGTGAGACGTAATCGACCTGGAGCCCGGCATTGCAGCCCATCAGCCGGCGGCCGTCCGGTCGGTGGGTTGGATATTCACGCTGCGGCGCCGCGCAGCGCCGAGGGAGCGGCGCAGGTTCGCGAGGGAGAGCAGGTAATAGAGCGCTTTGAATGCGCGCAGCGAAGCCCAGATGGGCGTGTTACCGAAGATGTCCCCGGCCAGCAGCGACAGCAGCGCTTCCTTCATCCGCAGGATGTTGCGCGGGTTCATGAACAGGTCACGCAGTGTCGGATTGGTCACACGGTAAATGAACCAGGAATACGCCTCGGGTCCGTGGCGCATCAAGCGATCGAAGCGCTGCAATGCAGCCGCTTTCCGCGCGGGGTCACGCAAGCAAACGTCGATAGTTTCGGCGGCGGCGACCGCATTGTTCATCGCCAGCATGACTCCCGAGGAAAACATCGGATCGATGAACGTATAGGCATCCCCCACTAGCAGAAAAGCGTCACCGTACGAGCGGTCGCAGCAGTAGGAGTAGTTGCCCGTGGCCTCGACTTCAGAGATCAGTTGTGCGTTCTCGAGCCGCGCAGCGAGCGGGGCGCACAAGGCGATGGTGTCCAGGAAAAACTCACGCAGCGCTCGCGCGCGGTCTTTCATGTAATAGGGCCAGACCACCGCCCCGACGCTGGTCGCCCCGTCGAGCAGCGGAATGAACCACAGCCAGCCATGCTCGAACCAGTAGATCGAGATGTCGCCGGCACGCTTGCAGTCCGGATAGCGGTGCGCCCCCGTGAAATGCGCGTACATGGCGCTGCTGTTGTGCTTGCGATTGCGGTGTTTGGCGTTCAGCCGATTGCCCAGGAACGTGTCGCGGCCCGACGCGTCGATGACGTAGCGCGCTCGCCAGGACTCGGTGCGGCCACCGGCATGCTCGGCATGGACGTGGGCGCCTGCGTTAGCGCCCGGAAACTCCACCTCACGGACCCGACATTCCTCGATCACTTCGGCGCCGCTGGCCGCAGCTCGCCGGATCAGGACCTCG
>VBNY01000289.1 GCA_005877705.1 Gammaproteobacteria bacterium | reverse complement strand
GGTATCGATCGGCATGCACACGCAGGGCATGACGCTCGAGCAGTCCGAGAAGATGTTCCGCGACCACGCCTTCTCGGATCCCGGCAACGCACGGCAGCAGGCGGCGCGCGGCGCCTACGATCCGGCCTACCTCAACTACACACTCGGCAAGCTGATGATCCGCAAGCTACGCGCCGACTGGGTCGCGAAGCAGCCGGGAGCGGCGCGGATGAGCGATCCGAGGAAGTACTGGCAGGCCTTCCACGACAAGTTCCTGTCATACGGCGGTCCGCCGATCCCGCTGGTGAGAAAGGCCATGCTCGGCGATGGCGGGTCGCTGTTGTAAATGGGATGAAAGGGGCCTGCGGCCCTTTCATCGGCCAGCCTAGTTGCTTTTTCGAACACGCGGGCCAAAGGCGCGGCTTTGGCCCGCGAACAGCATGCCGGTTCATGCCGGTTCCTGGGTCAGGCCACGGCCGGCTCGAGAAATGTCAGGCTGCGTGAGCCCGCATCCAGGTGCACGCGCACACCCAGCGGCACCGGCTCATTGTTCTCGCCGTGTCCGATGGGGAAGCCGGCGGCGCAGGGCAGACCGGTGGCGGCGGCCAGCTCGCGCAGCACCTCGGCGCTCGTGTAGCTCGAGTCCTTTTCCTCGCAACCGATGAACTCTCCGAGAGCGATGCCGCTCACGTTGCGGAATACTCCGGCGAGCTCCAGGTGGGTCCACATGCGGTCGAGCCGATATGTGAATACGGACAGATTGCCCCCCAACAGCGGACCCTCGGCGATGCCTCCGACATAGGTATCGGTACCGTACAGAGGCTGCGCGGGTGCGGCAGACTCGAGCAGGGAAAACAGCCGAGCGCGAGTCGGCTGGGACAGCCGGCCCAGCTGGGTGACGGTCGGACCATGGATGCTCACGAGGCCGCGATGCTGCAGAAACTGGTGCAGGGCCGTGATGTCCGAAAAGCCGATCAGCGGCTTGGGTGCGAGCGCCGGGGCCGCGGGCACCGCCAAGCCCGCCGCGAGGGATGCGAGCAGCCGCATGGCCCCGTACCCGCCGCGGGCGCAGAACACCGCCTTGCTTGCCGGATCCGTGAGCGCGGCGATCAACTCCGCGAGCCTGCGGGCGTCGTCCCCCGCGAGGTAGCGATGCCGCGCGAGAATGTGCTCGTCGTAGCGGACACGGTAACGCTCGCCGATGACCGCCAGGCCCGTCTCGAATGAGGCGCGGTCGAATGCGCTGGCTGGCGCGATGACGGCAACAGGATCGCCCTGGCGCAGCGCCCGCGGCCTAAGGAAGCTCTGGAGCCGTGACATGCCTGGAGTTTCACCTTGATCGAGGTTATTGTCCGTGAACGGCTGACTCGCCGCCAGTCAAGGGACCGAAATGGTCGCGTTCTTGTTGTGGCTGTTGCTGCTCATCCTGTGCTGGCCGCTGGCGCTGCTCGCGCTGCTGCTCTATCCGGCGGTCTGGCTGCTGACGCTGCCGTTCCGGCTGGTCGGCATCGCGGTCGAGGGGGTGTTTGAGCTGCTGCGGGCGATCATTCTGCTGCCCGCGCGCGTCCTCGGCGGACGCCGCTGAATCAATCCGACAGCGCCTTCAGATCCCGCAGCAACGCAGCGCGTCCCCGGTCGAGTCGATCGAGGCGCTGGGCGGCGTCACGCAGCGCGATGAGATTCGTCACCGGCGCCTGGTGGAGGCGGCGATAGGCGTTGCGCGCCGCCTGCCACTGCCGCGTGGTTGTCGCGTACCGCGCCCCTAGCTCGCGGCGCAGCGTGATTATGGCTAATGGGCTCGATTGCATCAGTGCAGCAGTGAGTCAGACGGCCCGCGCTCAAGGGAGTGCGCAGGTCACATTTGCGTGCCGCTGCCGTTGCGAGGCACGCGAGGCGAGATCATCGCGCAGCAACTCCTCGGCCAACTCGACGACGCCGGCACCTTGCTCTGCCGTCGTGACAATATCCGCGGCGCCTTTGAGAGTCGGCAGCGCATTCGCCACCGCCACCGAACAGCCGCACAGGGCCAGGAATGCGTGATCGTTTTCTGCGTCTCCGACGCCGACTACGTTGTGAGCCGAGAGTCGCATCTTCTGCAGCGCGCATTTGAGGCCGGTGGCCTTGTTGACGCCGGACGGCAGCACCATGACTGCGCCCTTGTTGAAGATGACCTGCAGCTCCAGGCCGAGCTCGTGGACCGCCTCGAGGACCGCCTTCTCGTGCGGCTCCCACGTCGCGACGATAACGCGGCCCAGCGACACCGGGGTCACCCCCTTGCGGCGCAGGGCGGCCAGGAAGGACTCGGGGGGCCGCTCGGCCAACAGCGTCTCGGCGCCGGTTGCAGGGTGGTAGAGCAGGGCGCCGTTCTCGGCGACGACGTACTCGAACAGATCGAGCGGTGGGCAGATCCGGCGCAGGTCATCGAGCTCGCGCCCGGTGACGAGCACGAGGCGTCGGCCGGAGGCGATCAGGCGCTCGAGCGCCTGCACAGTTTCCGGCAGCACGCGCCCGGCGGTGGCGAGCGTGCCGTCATAGTCGCAGCAGAGTGCCTGGTAACGCACCGCAAAAGTTTAGCAAGTTGCGTTCCGGGAGTCGGGCCGAGCGCGGCGCGGACGGAAATTGGTCAGGGCTTGGGATCAGACTTCGCTGCTTTCTTCGCCCTGATCTGCTCACGCAAGCCGGTGAGCGTCCAACCGCCCGCCATGCCGGTGAGCAGCGAAATCAGAGCGAGGCTGCCGTCGTCGAATGCGAGTGAGCTCAGCAGATGCGGCAACGAGGCCAGAGAAACGGCATTCATGCGCATAACCCCCGCGAGACATTTGATTTCGTTCGCTTCATGGGTCTGGAACATAACAGCACGCAGGGCGGCGAGGGGAGTCGCTCGATGGCGACTTCGGGCGTTTTTACGGATTATTTGACGCTGCTCTCACAGTGAGCGCAGCCAAGCCCCGGGCCGCGTCGCTATTTGCCGCCCTGACGTCCGTCTGCAGCGACGTTTGCCGGCGCAGCTGACGCGAGCGCGGCGCCCTGGATGTTCGCGGCGACGCGCACCTGGTCACCGGGGGCGAGGCCGTCCGGCGGGCTCTCGATCACGCGATCGTTGGCGGCCAGGCCGGTGGAGACTTCGATGAGCTTGCCGAGATCGCGCGCGACACTGATCGGCTTCAACACAACGCTGTTGTCCGCGGCGACCGTGGCGACTCGCAGACCGCCCTGGTCGAAGATGAGCGCGCTCGCCGGCACGCTCAGGGCGCTGGCCGCGCCCTTCAGGTTGAATCGCACGGTCGCGTAACTGCCCGGCATCAGCTCGCCAGCGCTGTTGTCGACCATGAGCTGCATCAGCGTCGCGCCGGACTGCGGATTGACCGCCTGCGAGGACGCCTCGACCGTGGCGGCATAAGTCTTGTCAGGGTGCTCGGGAACCGCGAGCAGCGCGCTGGCGCCGGGTCCGACCTGGGGCACGTAGCTCTGCGGGACGCTCACGTAGACGCGCAGCCTGTGGGTGTCGGAAACGACGAACAGCTGCTGCCCGGCGCCGCTTCCGGCATTGATCAGCTGCCCGATGTCCGTGTTGCGCTCGGTGATGAGGCCGTCGAACGGCGCTATGATGCGTTTGAATTGCGCAAGCGCCTCGAGGCGGGCCACGTTGGCGCGCGCCGCGTTGGCGAGCGCCCGTTTTGCCGCGAAGTCACCGTTCTTCTCGTCGACCTCCTGCCGCGAGACAGCATGCGAGCCGAGCATCGATTGCCAGCGTTCCGAGGTCGACGCCGCGAGCTTCTCATTCGCCTCGGCGCTCGCGAGATCCGCCCGCGTCTGGCTCAGCTGCTGATCCAGATCCGGAACTTCGATCTCGGCGAGCAGCTGCCCCGCC
>VBNY01000288.1:676-3994 GCA_005877705.1 Gammaproteobacteria bacterium | reverse complement strand
GAATTGGCTTCGGCCGAGCCGGGTGCGTGCTTGTGCTGCACGTAGTCGGTGGTCGACAGGTACATGACGTCCGGGCGGCGCGTTTGCATCAGCTTCACGCCCGCGGCGAACACGAACTCCGACAGCTCAGCGCTGTACACGCTCGGCACGGGCATGCCGACCAGATGCAGCACGCCGTCGATGCCGTGCTCTTCGAGCGAGGCCTGGTCGGCCTTCTCCGCGGAGAAGCAGATCCCGCGCAACCGGTGGCCGAGGAGCTTGCGCAACTTGTCTTTGGCGGTAACCACGGCCACCTTGCAGCCCGCATCGGCCAGCGCGGCCAGCAGGGTAGGGGCCCGCAGCCACTTCGGGTCATTCATCATGACCTCAACGCCGTTCTCGGCGTCGTAGAGGTAGTTTCCGCAGATACCGTGAATCGCGGGCGGCGCACCCGTGACAATCGAGAGGTTGTTCGGGTTGGTGAAGCTCGGGATCACGCAGTCGGCAACCACTTCGGTGCCCTGAGCCAGGACCTGCTTCATCCACGGCATGTGACCGCCAGCCACCGCCAGGGCGATGTAGTCCGGCTCACAGCCATCCACGCACACCACCACCGAGGGCTCCTCGGGCAGCCGATAGCCCCTTCCGTTTACTTCGATGCGAGGCATGTCATTATCACCATCTCTGATTCAGGCCGCGGCGCGCATCTCCGCCAGCACTTTGCCGACTGCCTCGACCGCTCCGGCGATGCCGCGCTCGCCGAGCTGGCCCATGCAGCCGACACGGAACGTCTCCAGTGTCGTCAGCTTGCCAGGATACAGTATGTAGCCCTGCGCCTTGACGGCGTCGTAGAAGCTCTTGAACGTGTAGTTCGGACAGTCCGGCGCGTAGAACGTTACGATGATCGGCGCCTGAATCGCCGCGGGCAGATAACTCTTGAGTCCGAGCTGCGTCATGCCGTCAATCAGCGTGCGGCAGTTTTGCGCGTAGCGTGCGCCGCGCGCCGTGAGGCCGCCCTCTTCGAGATACTGCGCGATCGCGCAATCGAACGCCGCCACCACATGTGTCGGCGGGGTGAAGCGCCATTGCGTGGTTTTCTGCATGTAGACCCACTGGTCATACAGGTCCATCGCCAGCGAGTGGCAGTTGCCCTCACTGCGTTCGAGCGCGCTGCGGCGGACAACGACAAAGCCCATCCCCGGCGGTCCCTCGAGGCATCTCCCTGAAGCGGCCACGACTGCATCGAACGGCGTGGTGCGCGCGTCAATCTCTAGCGCGCCGAACGAACTCATCGCATCCACGATCAGGCCCGCGCCATGACGGGCGACGACCTGCGCAATCTCGTTGAGTGGGTTGAGGATGCCGGTGCTGGTTTCACAGTGCACCAGCGCCACGTGCGTGATCGACGGATCCGACGCGAGTGCGCGCTCCACGTCACCGGCGGCAACTTGAGTGTTCTCCGGGTAATCGATGGTCGTCAGCTTGCGGCCGAGCACCCGGCATATTCTGGCGATGCGCTGACAGTAAGCGCCGTTTTGCGGGACCAGCACGTGTCCGGTGCGTGGGACCAGCGTGCCGATCGCTGCCTCGACCGAGAACGTGCCACTACCCTGCATGGGGACGCATTCGTGCGTGCCCGCGCCGTGCGCGATCTGCAGGAGACGCTCGCAGACACGGGCGGTGATTTTATTGAAGTCAACATCCCAGGAGCCCCAATCGCGCAGCATGCTTTGCTTGGTGCGCAGCGAGGTCGTCAACGGTCCGGGGGTCAGCAGATACGGTTCGGTAGTCATCGGATTGCCCATTCAGAGTTAACAGGGGAGCTTCGGAACGCCAGTTTTATGCGGGTGGCGGCAACCATCAAGTCGACGATAGCCATACTGTTTCCCGGCGTCGCGGCACCTGCTCTAGCGACGGTAACTGACCAGTGCGTCGCCCAGCGCGTCTCTGAGCGGACCCAGCCACGGCTCGTAGTGCCGCCACAGGTCGAGTCCCTCGCGATAGATCGGCTGGCGCACCTGCTCGGAACTCGCGGTTCGGACGCTGCGCTCGGTCTTGTAGAACTCAACGCAGGCCTGCTCGAACGGCAGTTCGCAGTAGTCGAGGATCCGGCGGACGCTGCCCTCCAGATCCTCCACCACGTCCTCGTGGTGCACGCGCAGGATCCGCCCGGGCAGGGCCTCGTCCCAGTGGGCCATGATCTCGAGGTAGGTCCGGTAGTATCTGGCGATGTCGTCGACGCTGTAGCAGAACTCCTGGCCACGGGCGAAGAGCTGCTTGAGGTTGCCGAAGCAGCAGGCCATCGGCTCGCGGCGTGCGTCGATGATCTTCGCGTTCGGCAGCATCAGATGGATCAGCCCGATATGGCGGAAGTTGTTCGGCATCTTGTCGATGAAGTAGGGCTGGCCGGCGCGGTAGATGCGCGTGTCCGCAAGATACTTGTCGCCGAGGGCACGGAATTCGTCCGCCGACATCGTCACAAGACACCCCGGATAGCGCGGGTTGTTCAGGTCCGGGTTGTAGCCCTGCAGGTCGAGCACCGCCCGCGGCACGTTGGCGAGTTCCTGCGTCCCCTCGACCTGCGAATGCGAGGCGAGGATCTGCTCCAGCAGCGTGGAGCCGGCGCGCGGCAGCCCGACGATGAAGATCGGTTCGCGGCTTGCGGCGCCGTAGCCGTCTCGTTCGCGGAAGAACTCGTGTGTGCAGATCCGCTTCTGGCTCGCGGTGTTCTGCTCCAGCAGCTCCGCCCGGTAGCGGCTCTCGGCGCGCTTCAGCGCGTTGCCGCGCTCGTAGAAGCGGAAGGACAGGTCGTAGACCTTGCGGTCTTCGTAGGCCTTGCCGAGCGCGAAGCACAAGTGGTAGCGGTCGATCGGGGCGATCGACGGGTCCGCCTCGGCCGCCTCGAGCTGCGCGATCTCCTCGGCGGAGAACGTGTAGGTCTTGAGATTCGCGAGGCTCCAGTACGCGTCACCGAAGTTCGGTCGGACTTCGATCGCCTTCTTGTAAGTATCTATCGCCTCGGCGCGCCGACCGAGCGTTTTCATTGAATGGGCGATCGACAGATGCAGGTCGGCCGCCGAGCGCGACTGCGGGTTCGTGTCTGCGAGCACGTTGGCGAAGCCGCGGATGCCGCCTTCATGATCGCCGAGCCCCACGGTCGCCGTAGCGCGCAGCGTCCGGTAGTCGATGTTCTTGGGGTCGATTTTCAAAAGCCTGTCGAGCTGGGCGATGGCCTCCGCGTGCTTGTGGCGGTCCAGCAGAACACAGGCGTAGTCGCGTCGCAATTCAATGTAATCGGGCGCCATTTCGAGCGCCGCCGCCAGCAAGATCTCGGCGTCG
>VBNY01000288.1:0-667 GCA_005877705.1 Gammaproteobacteria bacterium | reverse complement strand
GAACGCGCGGATCAGATTTTCGGCCGCCGCGAGGTCGCCTTCACAGAAGAGCCCAGTCGCCTTGATGACTTCCGGCGGAACGGATTTCAGCCTCTTTGCGTGCTTGGCGGCGAGCTGGCGGTGCTCCTCGTCGCCGACCATCCGGTAGAGCCCCTCGAGTACGCTCCAGGTGTCGGGCAGCGCGGGGTTGATCCGCACGGCCTGCTCGTACGCCTCGATCGCGCGCGGCGCATCCTTGAGCGCGACGTAACAGTGGCCGCGCTCCTGAAAGAGCAGGCTCGCGCCCGGGTGGTGACGCTGCATGTCCTCGAGCGTGGCGAGGGCTTCCCCGGTCCGGCGCGCGTGCCGCAGTCCAAACGCGAGCAGGTAGAGTACGTCCCGGTTCTCAGGGAAGGACTTGCGCAACGCCGCGGCGGCGCTGATCGCTTCCAGGAAGCGCTGTGCCCGCAGTAGGTCGCGGATCCTCTGGACCTCGAATTCGACTCCGGTGGGCGCCACCGGCTGCGAGGTTACAGTCATGGCAGCATCCGGAATGCAAAGGGCGGCCATCGCTGTCCGCCCTTCGATTGTAGCGCAACCGTCGCGGTTCGCGGCGCGTGCCGCCGTTCAGAAGTTGAAGTCGAGCTTCAGGCCGAGCACTCGCGGGCGCAACGGCACGATAGCCTTG
>VBNY01000287.1 GCA_005877705.1 Gammaproteobacteria bacterium | reverse complement strand
GCCGATTTGCGCGCTGGCGGCATAGATCAGCTTCGTCTCTCGGGGGGAGAGCTCCTGCAACTCGACCTGCGCCTCGCCGCGCGCGAAGCCGGCCTGGCCGCTCTGGCCTTCGAAGAGCAGGCGGTAGCGGCGGGGCGCTTCAATGTCGGTGAGCGACAGCTTGCCCTTGAAGCGCGCCCTGACCGGGCCGATCGCCGTCGTCATCAGGATGTCGTACGAGCTCGTGCCGTTGGCGGTCATGCTCTCGCAGCCGGGTACGCACAGCTTCAGCACCTCGCTGTCGTTCAGCAGCGCCCAGGCGGTCGCGCGATCGGCCGGGAGCTGCCGCTCGCCTTTCAATTCCATAGGGTCAGCTCCGGTGAGTTCGTGGGGCCCGGCGAGCAGGCGGTGCTCAAGACACGCGTCAACTGCTCGAGCGAGTCGATGTTGTGCATCGGCAGCAGGCGATCGACGTGCGGCAGGATCGCACGGATGCCGCGCGCCTTCGGCTCGAATGCCTCGTAGCGCAAGAGCGGATTCAGCCACCAGAGCCGCCGGCAAGAGCGGGCCAGCCGCTCGCACTGCGCCGCGAGCAGCTCGAGGTCGGCGTGCTCGAGACCGTCCGTCACCAGGAGCACGGTGGAGCTGCCGAGCGGCACGCGCCGGGCCCATCTGCGATTGAACTCCTCGAGACAAAGGCCGATGCGCGTGCCTCCGGACCAATCGTCCACCTGCCGCACGACGTGCGCAATCGCTTCATCGGGGTCGCGCGCCCGCAGCTGACGCGTCACGTGCGTCAGGCGCGTTCCGAACACGAACGCGCTGACGCGCAGCCCGGCGGCCTGCGAGCCGTTCTCGAGCGCATGGATGAAATGCAGAAACATGCGCGAATAGCGCGACATGGAACCCGAGATGTCGACAATGACCACCAGGGGCTCGATCCTCGTGCGCCGCGTGCGATGCGGAAGCATCGCGATATCGCCCCCGTGCCGCGCGGAGTCGCGCAACAGTGCTCGCAGATCGAGGCGTTGACCGTGAGTGGAGGGAGCGTCACGACGCGTGACGATGCGCGCGAACAAGGGCTCGAGGGCCGCGACCATGCGCTGGGCCGCTGCCCACTCCGCGGTCGTCATCGAATCGAAATCGGCCTTGCGCAGATGCTCGCGATCCGACCAACTCAAGTGCGCATCGACCGCGAGCCGCTCGCGTAGCGGTTCCGTGCGTGTCGAGGGCGTGTTCCGGAACAGCGCCTCGGTCAGACGGCGATTGGTTCCGAGCAGCGCTTGCCCGGCAGCACGGGTCGCGCCGGCGGACGGCAGCAGCAGCCGCATGACTTCGTTGAGAAGATCCGGGTCCCGCCAGAACAGGTGGAACGCCTGGTCGAAGATCGCCCGATGCTCCACCCGATCGATCAGGCAGGCTTGCAGGGTGGCGTGCAGGTCGGCTCGCGAGCCGATGCCCGCGACCTCGAGGGCCTTGAGAGCGAGTAACGGCCGGTCCGTCCCCAGCGGCACGCCCGCCTTGCGCAGCACGCGCGCAAAGTGCAGGACGTTGTCGGCCAACTGGCCGGCTCTCGGTTCCTGCAACGGGGACGTCGGCAGCATGGCGTGCGCCTAAGCGTCGAGCGCCTCGGTTGGAATCGCTTCCAGAAGTCGCGCAGCTTCGGAGCCGCGCACACGCGCGATGTCGTCCTGGTATTTGAGCAGCACCCCGAGCGTGTCATCCACGGTCTGCGGGTCGAGGGTCAGCCGGTCGAGCGCCAGCAGCGCGCGTCCCCACTCGATCGTCTCCGACAGCCCCGGAAGTTTGTAGAGCTCGAGAGTGCGCAGGCCCTGGACGAAGGCCACGATCTGCCGCGACAGGGCCTCCCGCGCCTCGGGCACCTTGCGCCGGATGATCTGCAACTCGCGGGCGGCGTCCGGATAGTCCACCCAGTGATAGATGCAGCGCCGTTTCACGGCGTCATGAATTTCCCGCGTGCGGTTGGACGTGATGATGACGATCGGAGGTCGGGCGGCGGCCACGGTGTTGAGCTCCGGGATCGTGATCTGGAAATCCGACAGCACCTCCAGCAGATACGCCTCGAACGGCTCATCGGTGCGGTCCAGCTCATCGATCAGCAGGACCGGCGGCACCGGGTGCGGCTGCAGCGCGCGCAGCAGCGGGCGGGCGATGAGGAAGCGCTCGGAAAACAGGTTCGCGGCGAGCTGCTCGCGCGACTCGTGCGCCGCCTCGCCGAGGCGGATCTCGAGCATCTGCCGCGCGTAGTTCCACTCGTAGGCGGCGAGGTTGACGTCGAGGCCCTCGTAGCATTGCAGGCGGATGAGCTCCGCGCCGAGGCCGCCGGCGAGGACCTTGGCGATCTCGGTCTTGCCGGTGCCCGGCTCGCCCTCGACGAACAGCGGCCGCTCGAGCTTCAGGCCGAGAAACACCGCCGTCGCCAGCTGCCGGTCGGCGACGTAGTCATGCTGGAGCAGCAGCTCAAGAGTGCCGTCGATCGATGCGGGCAGGCGTGACGGCGATGCCACGTGAGCTCACCCGAGCGCTTTCTGCACCGCCCGCCGTGCCAGCACCGGGATCAGATGGGCGCGATACTCGGCGCTGCCGTGAATGTCATTGTTGAGTGTCGCGGCCGATACCCTGATGCCATCGCACGCCTCGGGCGCAAAGCGCTGCGTGAGCGCCTCTTCGAGCGACTTCGCCCGGAATGCGCACGCCGCCGCGCCCGTGACCGCGACGCGCACGGCTTTGCCGAGCTGCGCGACGAACACCCCGACCAGGGCGAAGCGCGAAGCCGGCTGGCGGAATTTCTCGTAACCGGCCTTGT
>VBNY01000156.1:1786-12904 GCA_005877705.1 Gammaproteobacteria bacterium | reverse complement strand
CCGAGCGCACGCGCGCCGGCCAGGCCTTGAGCTCGCCCACGCCTTCAGCACCGATCTCTTCCAGCGCGCGGTTGTAAGCGGCGCGCAGCTCGCGTCTGGTCGCGTCCGCCGACTCCTCGGCGAGCGCGGCTGCGGGAAATGCCTCGCATGGGCCAGGCAGGCGCGCATCGTGCAGAGCCTTGAGAGACTCATACAGACCGAAGGCGCGGCGTGCCGCCTCCACCTGCTCCTCGATGCGCTGCCGCGCCGCACGGCTCTGCTGCGCGATCTCCGCGAGATAACGCGTGCGCGATCCCGGAATGAGCGGCTGCCGCGCCGTGAGCTCGGTCGGCCCGACATCCGTCACCTGCCATGAGGCCGTGCCGATCTGCTTGTCACTCAGGGCACTGCAGAGCGCGGCGAACAGCCGGTTGACGCCGGCATCGTTGAAGCGGCTTGCGATCGTCGGAAAGACCGGAACCCTCGAGTCAGGGAGCGTCGCGCGCTCGGGATGGTTGCGCCGCCACTGCTTGCGGACATCCCGCAGGCTGTCCTCGGCGCCGCGCTTCTCGCTCTTGTTGAGCACGATGAAATCGGCGTAATCGAGCATGTCGATCTTCTCGAGCTGACTCGCCGCACCGTACTCGCTCGTCATCACGTACAACGACAGGTCCACCAGGTCGACGATCTCGGTATCCGATTGCCCGATGCCGGCGGTCTCGACGATGACCAGATCGAACGCCGCCGCCTTGTACAGCTCGATCACATCCTTGAGCACGGCGGCGGTCGCGAGGTGCTGTCGGCGAGTCGCCAGCGAGCGCATGAAGATGGATTCCGAGGACAGGCTGTTCATGCGTATGCGGTCGCCCAGCAAGGCGCCGCCGCTGCGCCGGCGCGTGGGGTCCATGGCCACGACGGCGACCTGACGGCCCGGGAAGTGCTGCAACAGCCGCGCCAGCAGCTCATCCGTGAGGCTGGACTTGCCCGCGCCGCCGGTGCCCGTAATGCCGATCACGGGCACCTTGTGTCGGGAGCGGGAGACTCCACGGCGGATCTGCTCCGCCTGCGTATCCGTCTCCTCTGCGCCCTCGAGGACGGAGATCGTCCGGGCAATGTGCCCGTGATCGCGCGCGTTGAACGGCCGGAAGGCGTACGGGGGCTTCGTCGCGGCACCTACCCGCGTAAAAACGTCGTCGATCATCCCCGCCAGGCCCAGCCGTCGGCCGTCTTCCGGGGTATAGATCTTTTCGATCCCGTGCCGCTCCAGCGCCTCGATCTCCTGCGGTGCAATCGTGCCGCCGCCGCCTACGATCACCCGGACATGCTCGGAGCCACGCTCGCGCAGCATGTCCAGCATGTAGGCGAAGTACTCGTTGTGGCCGCCCTGATAGGAACTGACCGCGATCGCGTCGGCGTCCTCCTGAATGGCGGCGCGCACGATGTCAGCGACGCTGCGGTTGTGGCCAAGGTGGACGACCTCCGCGCCGTGCCCCTGCAGCAGGCGACGGATCATGTTGATGGCCGCGTCGTGGCCGTCGAACAGGGAGGCGGCGGAGACGAAGCGCACCGGTGACTTCGCGGGGAGTTGCTCGGGGTGCTGGAGGACCGCGCTGCCCTTGAGTCCGGCGTTCATGGAGCCCCTCGCTTACCGGCGCTCGCTTTACGCACCAGTAGGATTACTACCCATCAGTATGATCGATGCCGCCGCGGGCGGTCAACGCGCCGCCGCCGCTGCCGGCCGCGCATTGCATCACGCAGCCGGTATAACCGCTATAATGCCTCGTTGCCGCATCCCGAGCGTGTCAATGAGCAGCCGCCGAGCACCCCGCCCCGCAGTAGCCACCCACAACGCGCAGCGCCCCTCGCCCTGGCGGGCGAGCCGCGAGCGGCTGCGCGACCGGGAAGTCAAGCGCGAGGCGGTCATACGGGCCGCGGCCCACGCCTTCAACCGCAAGGGTTACCACAACACCTCGCTGGATGACATCGCCGCCGCCCTCGAGGTCACCAAGCCGACCGTATATTATTACGTCACCAGCAAGGAGCAGCTGCTCTTTCAGTGCTTTGTGGCGGGTGTCGAGCAGATTCGGGCGGCGTTCCGCGAAGTGAAGCGCCTCAATGTGCCGGCGCGCGAGCGGCTGAAGGCGGTGCTGCGTCACTACGGCGAAGCCGTCGCCTCGGAGTTCGGCTGGTGCATGGTGCGGGCGGAGGACCAGGACTTGTCGCCCGCCATGAGCGGCCATATCAAGGCTCTGAAGTCAGAGATCGATCAGGGCATCCGCCGACTGATCCGTGACGGCATTCAGGACGGCTCGATTTTGCCGTGCGATCCGAAAATGACCGCCTTTGCGCTCGCCGGTGCGCTCAACTGGATCGCGCACTGGTACCGGGAGAATCAGTCCATGACGGGCGCGCAGATCGCGGAGGTGTTCGTCACCGTATTCGAGAACGGACTGCGCCCCCGCGCGTCCGCCGCCGAAGGCTCGACCCGCGGTAGCGCACGGCGCCGTGCGCGCCAGCCGGCGGCCGCCCTGGCGCGTTAGCACCGCTCACTCCACAGAGGCTTCCAACATGTCCAATCCCAATGTCGTCATCGTGTCCGCCAAACGCACTCCCATCGGGGCGTTTCAGGGCGTGCTCACGCCGCTCACCGCCCCGCAGCTGGGCAGCGCCGCTGCGCAGGCTGCGATCGCGGCCGCGGGGATTCAGCCGGCGGACATCCAGGAAGTGATCATGGGGTGCGTGCTCGCGGCGGGGCTCGGTCAGGCGCCGGCGCGGCAGGCCGCTCTGGGCGCCGGCGTGCCGACGGGCACACCCGCGACCACGATCAACAAGATGTGCGGCTCCGGCCTCAAGGCCGTGATGATGGCTGCCGACCAGATCCGAGCCGGCGAAGCCGAGGTGGTGCTCGCCGGCGGCATCGAGTCGATGACCAATGCTCCGTATCTGCTGCCGAAGGCGCGCAGCGGCTACCGCATGGGCCACGGCGAGTTGCTCGACCACATGTTCTACGACGGTCTGCAGAGCCCCTTCGACGGCAAGCTGATGGGTTGCTTCGCGGACGCGACGGCCGGCAAATACAACTTCACGCGCGCCTCCCAGGACGCGTTTGCCACTGAATCGGTTCGCCGCGCCATGCGCGCACTCGAAGCGGGCGAATTCGATGCGGAGGTGACGCCCGTCACCGTCAAGACCCGCAAGGGTGAGACCGTGGTGGCGCGCGATGAGACTCCAGGCACCTGCGACGTGAGCCGGATTTCCTCGCTCAAGCCCGCGTTCGGCAAGGACGGCACCGTCACCGCCGCCAGCTCCTCCTCCATCGCCGATGGCGGCGCGGCTCTCGTGCTGATGAGTGAGGCGGCCGCCAAGGCGCGCGGCCTCGAGCCCCTCGCCCGGGTGCTGGCCTATGCAAGCCACGCGCACGAGCCGGAATGGTTCACGACGGCTCCCGTGGGGGCCATCAAGAAGACCCTGGCCAAGCTCGGCTGGCGGCCGCACGACGCCGACCTGTACGAGATCAATGAGGCGTTTGCGGCCGTCACGATGGCGGCCATGCGCGATGTCGACATCGATCATGGCCGGGTGAACGTCAACGGCGGTGCCTGCGCGCTCGGCCATCCCATCGGAGCCACCGGCGCGCGTATTCTGACGACCCTGGTGCATGCGCTGCGCCGCCGCGGCGGCAAGCGGGGCATCGCATCGCTGTGCATCGGCGGCGGCGAGGCCGTCGCGCTCGCGGTCGAAGCCCTCTAGAAAGTTCATGAAAATCCAAGACGCGCGCGCCGTCGTCACGGGCGGCGCCTCAGGGCTGGGCAACGCGGTTGCGCGTCACATCAGCTCGCAGGGGGGCCGGGTCGTCATCCTGGACGTGCAGGAGGGCCCCGGTCGGGCGGCCGCGGCCGCACTCGGCGGCGATGCCAGTTTCGTCCGCTGCGACGTGGCGTCCGAAGCCGAGGTGAATGCGGCCATGGACAGCGCGCAAGCGCGGCTGCGCGGCATCAATCTTCTGGTGAATTGCGCCGGCGTGGTCGGCGCGGGGCGCGTGCTCGGCAAGAACGGGCCGATGGCCGGCGAATTCTTCACCAAGGTCGTACACATCAATCTGATCGGCACCTTCCTGTGCGACAAGGCGGCCGCCGCCATCATGCAGAACAACGCGCCGAACGCGGACGGCGAACGGGGCCTGCTGATCCACACTTCCTCGGTCGCCGCCTTCGAAGGCCAGATCGGCCAGGCCGCCTACTCGGCCACCAAGGCGGGGCTGGCCGGGATGACTCTGCCGCTGGCGCGCGAGTTTGCGCGGCTCGGCATTCGCTGCGTGTCGATCGCACCCGGGATCTTCCACACTGCGATGATGGATGCGATGTCGCCGGAGGTGCGGGACTCGCTCGCCAGCCAGATCCCCTTCCCGGCACGCCTCGGCAGACCGGAGGAGTTCGCGCAGCTGGTCGCGGCGGTGTTCGAGATCCCGATGTTGAACGGCGAGACGATCCGCCTGGACGGCGCGCTACGCATGCAGCCGAAGTGATGTGCAAGGGCCAATGCGATGACCGGGGCCGCGGGGGATAGCAGCGAAGTCGAGCGCGACGTCATGGAGTACAACGTCGTGATCGTGGGTGCGGGCCCGGCGGGGCTGGCGTGCGCGATCCGGCTCAAGCAGCTGCAACCCGACAGCAACGTCTGCGTCCTGGAGAAGGCCTCCGCCGTGGGCGCTCACGCACTGTCCGGCGCAGTGATCGAGCCCGGTCCTCTGGATGCACTCGCGCCCGAGTGGCGGCGATCGCCGCCCGGCATCTGCGTTGCCGCCAAACGGGACGAATTCCGCCTGCTCACCCGCGGCGGCAGCGTGCCGCTGCCGCTGCCGCCGCACTTGCATAACCGCGGCAACTTCATCATTTCGCTGGGCCTGCTCACCCCGTGGCTGGCGCAGCAGGCCGAAGCCCTGGGCGTCGACGTGTTTGCGGGGTTTGCGGCGGCGGACACCTTGTTGAATGCCGACGAATCGGTGGCGGGGGTTCGCCTGGGCGACATGGGGATCGACAAGAGCGGCCGCCCGGGACCTAACTACACACCGGGCGCGGAAGTGCGCGCCCGCACCACGGTCGTCGCCGAAGGCGCGCGCGGCAGCCTCGCGAAGCAGCTCATCCGCCGCTATGGTCTGGACGCCCGCTCCTGCCCGCAGACTTACGGCCTCGGCATGAAGGAGCTGTGGCAGCTGCCGGCCGGACGCGTGGAGCCCGGATTGATCCAGCACACTCTGGGCTGGCCGCTGGATTCGCGCACCTACGGCGGCAGCTTCATCTACCACCTCGACAACAACCGCGTCTATGTCGGCTTCGTGGTCGGCCTCGACTATGAGGACCCGCGCCTGTCGCCGTTCGAGGCGTTCCAACAATTCAAACATCACCCGAGCGTGAAACCGCTGCTCGCAGGCGGAGAGATCCTCGCCGCCGGCGCGCGCACCATCGCCGCGGGCGGCTGGCAGGCCATCCCGCGCCTGGAGATGCCCGGCGCCATGCTGATCGGTGACTGCGGCGGCGGTGTGAACGTGCCGAAGATCAAAGGCGTGCACCAGGCGATCCGCTCCGGCATGCTGGCTGCGGAGCATCTGGTCGAGGTCGGCTCGCCCGCGGGTTTCGATGCGCGCTGGCGCGCCTCGGCCGGCGGCCGGGAGCTGAAGACCGTTCGCAACTTCAAGCCCGGCTTCAAACGCGGTCTGTGGTTCGGAATGGCGAATGCGGCGCTCGAGGTGCTCACCGGCGGGCGTACGCCGTGGACCCTAAAGAACAAGACTCCCGACCACGCGCGGCTGCGGCAGCTGGACTCCCAGTCTCCGGACCGCGGCTGGGTGGATCGTACGCTGCCGCCGCGCGACCGCCTGGCCTCCGTGTTCCTCGCCTCGACCACGCACGATGAGAACCAGCCCCCGCACCTCAAGGTGCACGACACGAGCATCTGCGTCGGGCGCTGCGCGCAGGAGTTCGGCAACCCGTGCGAGCGCTTCTGCCCGGCGGGCGTTTATGAGATGGTGGACGACGGCCAGGGCGGCAAGCGTCTGCAGATCAACGCCGCGAACTGCGTCCACTGCAAGGCTTGCGACATCAAGGACCCTTACGGGATCATCGACTGGACCACTCCGGAAGGAGGCTCCGGCCCGAACTATCAGTCGCTGTAGCGGTGCAGCGAGGCTCCCGGGAAGTCCACCACATGTCTGAAATCTGGCGCCCCTCGCCCAAGCGCGTAGCCGAAGCGAATCTCACCCGCTTCATCGACTGCGTGAATGCCCGCAAGGGCCTCACGCTGCGCGATTACGGCGAGCTGTATGCCTGGTCGGTGGAGCAGCCCGCCGAGTTCTGGCCGGAGCTCGCGCGCTTTGCCGACGTGCGTGCCGACTGGGGCGCGGGACCGGTTGTCGAGCACCCCGAGCGCATGCCCGGAGCCCGGTTCTTCCCGCAAGCGCGCCTCAACTTCGCCGACAACCTGCTGCGCTTTCGCGACGAGCAGCCGGCACTGATTTTCCGCAATGAGGGGGGCATGCGGCGTGAGCTGTCCTACCGGCAGCTGCATGCGGAGGTCGCGCGTATTGCTCACGGGCTCGAGGCGGCCGGCGTCGTTGCCGGCGACCGGGTTGCCGGCTTCCTGCCCAATCTTCCCGAGACCACCATCGCCATGCTCGCAACGGCGAGCCTGGGGGCAACCTGGTCCTCGTGCTCACCGGACTTCGGCGTGCACGGGGTGCTCGACCGGTTTGGTCAGATCGCACCGCGGGTGCTGTTCACCGCTGACGGCTACTTCTACGCGGGTAAGACACTCGACTCGCTCGCGCCGATGTCGGAGGTGCTGGCGAAGCTTGCGAGTATCGAGCGGGTCGTCGTCATCCGCTACGCGAGCAGCGAACCGCAGCTCGAACGGCTGGGCGCGGCCGCTTCCAGGGCGACGCGCTGGGAGGCGTTCGGCGCACGAGACGTGCCGCTCGGTTGGGTCTCGACATCGTTCAATCATCCGCTCTACATCCTTTATTCGTCGGGCACCACCGGGGTGCCCAAGTGCATCGTGCACGGCGCGGGCGGCACGCTGCTGCAGCATCAGAAGGAGCATCTGCTGCACACCGACGTCAAGCGCAGCGACCGCTTGTTCTATTACACGACTTGCGGCTGGATGATGTGGAATTGGCTGATGAGCGGGCTCGCGACGGGCGCGACACTCGTGCTCTACGATGGCAGCCCGACCCATCCGGATCCAGGGGTCCTGTGGCGGGTGGCGCAGGAGGAGCGCATCACAATCTTCGGGACGAGCGCGAAATACCTCTCTGCGCTGGAGAAGAGCGGGTTCGTACCGGCGCGCGAGGTGGACCTCACAGCGCTGAAAACCGTTCTATCCACCGGCTCTCCGCTGCTGCCCGACGGCTTCGATTACGTGTACCGCGCCGTGAAGTCCGACCTGCTGCTCGCCTCGATCTCCGGGGGAACCGACATCGTTTCGTGCTTCGCCCTGGGGTGCCCGACGCGGCCGGTCCATCGCGGGGAGATCCAGTGCCGCGGCCTCGGCCTGCGGGTGGAGATCTTCGATGACTGCGGCCGCGCGGTGCGCGGCGAGCGCGGCGAGCTGGTGTGCACCGCGCCGTTCCCTTGCATGCCGGTCGGATTCTGGAACGACCCCGACGGGCGCAAGTACCGGGCCGCCTACTTCGAGCGCTTCCCCGGCGTGTGGCATCACGGCGACTACGCCGCTGTGACCGAGCACGACGGCCTGATCATCTACGGCCGCTCCGATGCGGTGTTGAATCCTGGCGGAGTGCGCATCGGCACCGCGGAGATCTATGCGGCCGTCGAGAGTCTCGCCGAGATCGTCGAGGCGCTGGCGGTCGGGCAGGACTGGCAGAACGACGTGCGCGTGGTGCTGTTCGTGCGCACCAGGCCCGGCATCGAGCTCGACGAGGCGCTGAGGAAGAAGATCCGCGATACGATCCGCGCCCACACCTCGCCCCGGCACGTTCCCGCCAAGATCATCGCGGTGCAGGACATCCCGCGGACGCTTTCCGGCAAGCTGATGGAGCTCGCCGTGCGCAACGTCATTCACGGGCTGCCGGTCAAGAACATCGATGCGCTCGCCAATCCGCAGGCTCTCGAGCACTTCCGCGATCTGGCGGACCTGAAGACTTGATGCCGGCGTGAACGACGTACACGAGTCCCCGTCTCGAGGCACGCAAGCTGTCATGTCCGTGACCGACTTGCGCGCGCTGTACGCTCAGCAGCTCGCCGAACGGGGCTTCCAAACCGACCCCGCCCAGCTTGCCGCCGTCGAGAGGCTCGATGAGCTGCGCCGCCGGTTGATCGACGCCGGCGCAGCCAGCGCCGCGCCGCTGCGGCGCTGGTTGCGCGGCCTGCGGCGCCGTGCCGCGCTGGACCCGCAGCGCGGTGTTTACTTGTGGGGAGGCGTCGGTCGCGGCAAGACCTGGCTCATGGATCTTTTCTTCCACAGCCTGCCGTTTGCGCAGGCGCGCCGCAGCCACTTTCACCGCTTCATGCACGACGTGCACAGCGAGCTCAAAGGTCTGCAGGGTCAGGCCGCGCCGCTCGAGCAGCTGGCCGAGCGAGTCGCGCAGCACACGCGCGTGTTGTGCTTCGATGAGCTGTTCGTCGCCGACATCGCGGATGCCATGATCCTGGGAGGCCTGTTCGGCGGCCTGTTCGAGCGCGGCGTGACGCTCGTTGCGACCTCGAACGTGCGCCCCGGCGAGCTGTACCAGAACGGCCTGCAGCGGCAGCGCTTCGTGCCGGCGATCGAGCTCATTGAGAGGAACGTCGAGGTCGTGGCGGTTGCAGGTGCGATGGACTACCGTCTGCGCCAACTCACGCAAGCGGGCACCTACCTGCCAGCCGCCGCGCCCGACACCGTGCGCCGGCTGGCGGCGCTGTTTGACGAGCTGGCCGGCGACGGTGAGCCGGCCGATGCCAGCATCGAGATCGAGGGCCGCCGCATTGCGGTGGTGCGCCAGAGTGACTGCGCGGTCTGGTTCGACTTCGCCGCCCTGTGCGCCGGGCCACGCAGTCAGGATGACTACATAGAGATCGCGCGCAACTACCAGTCCGTGATCGTCTCCGACGTGCCGGTCCTCGATGCGCACCATGACGATGAGGCCCGTCGCTTCATCGCTCTCGTCGACGAGCTGTACGATCGCAACGTGAATCTCATCGTCTCCGCGGCCGCGGCTCCCGCGGAGCTTTATCGCGGCGAGCGCCTGAGTCAGCAGTTCGAGCGCGCGGCGAGCAGGCTCAGCGAGATGCAGAGCGAGGAATACCTCGCGCGTGGGCACCGGCCCTAGGGGCCTCGCGCCGTCAGATCACGCCACGGCGGATCTGATCCTGCTCGATGGACTCGAACAGCGCGCGGAAGTTGCCTTCGCCGAAACCCTCGTTGCCCTTGCGCTGAATGATCTCGAAGAAGATCGGACCGATGACGTTCTGCGTGAAGATCTGCAGCAGCACGCCCTCGCCCGCCTGTGGGTTGCCGTCGATGAGGATGCGCCGTGCCCGCAACTCCTCGAGCGATTCGCGATGCCCGGGTACGCGTGCGTTGACTGCCTCATAGTAGGTATCCGGCGTGTTCTGGAACGCGACGCCGTGCGCGCGCAGCACCTCCACCGTGTGATAGATGTCAGCGGCCGCGAGCGCGATGTGCTGGATGCCTTCGCCGTGATACTCGCGCAGGTATTCCTCGATCTGACTCTTGTCGTCCTGGGACTCGTTGATCGGGATGCGGATCTTGCCGCACGGGCTCGTCATGGCGCGCGACAGCAGTCCGGTGCGCTTGCCTTCGATGTCGAAATAGCGGATCTCGCGGAAGTTGAACAGTTTCTCGTAGAAGCCCGCCCACACGTCCATGCGCCCGCGCATGACGTTGTGCGTCAGATGATCGATGCGTATGAGTCCCGCCGTTTCGAGTGCGGGCGCCGGGGTCACGGGGCGGAAATCAACGTCGTAGATGGAGCGCTCACCGTACAGATCCACCAGGTAGATCAGCGAGCCGCCGATTCCCTCGATGCACGGGATATTGAGCTCCATCGGACCTGCGCTCTGCGGTCCCGGCTGCGCTCCGAGCGCCAGCGCCCGGCTGTAAGCCTGGGCCGCGTCCCGCACCCGGAACGCCATGGCGCAGGCCGACGGCCCGTGCGCCCGCGCAAACCCCTGCGCGAAGGAAGCCGGCTCCGCGTTGATGATGAAATTGATCTCGCCCTGGCGGTGCAGCGTCACGTTCTTGGAGCGGTGCCGGGCCACGACCGGGAAGCCGAGCCGCTCGAACAGGCTGCGCAGCAGCTGCGGGTCGGGCGCGGTGTACTCGACGAACTCGAAGCCGTCCGTACCCATCGGGTTGTCAGCGGATTTGCTCATGCGCGCGATTATAGACACCTCGGACCGCTTCGGCGGCACATGACTGTATAATCGCTCCTGGATGACTGAGCATGCACGCGCAAGTTTCCTCTGCTGACGACAATCGGCTGCTGCGGAGCATTCCCGCCGCCCGCGTAGCGCTCATCGAGCGCATCGCCGCCGCCGGCCGTGCGCGCGAGCGCGGCGCCCGGACCGACCTGCAGCAGCGCTTCCTGCGAGCTTACTTCCGGGGGGTCGGGGAGGAGGATCTGGCCGAGCGCCCGGCGCGCGTGCTCGCCAGTGCGGCGCTCGGGCATCTCGAATTCGGCGCGCGCCGCGCGCCCGGCCAATCGCTGGTCCGCGTCTTCAATCCCGAGCGTGAGGGCGATGGCTTCGAGTCCGCCCGCACGCTGGTGTTGACTGTCACGGACGACATGCCGTTCCTCGTCGACTCGCTCGGCATCGTATTCGGCCGCGCGCAGCTCGCCATTCACCTGATCGTGCATCCGGTGCTGGAAGCCCGGCGCGACGCCCGTGGACGGTTGATCGACATAGGCTCCAACGGAGCGCAGGCCGCGCACCCCGAATCCTGGCAGCTCTACGAGATCGACCGGCAGACCGATCCGGCGCAGATCGAGAAGCTGCAGCGTGATATCGAGTCGACGCTCGCGGACGTGCGCATCGCCGTCGACGACTGGAGGCCGATGCGCGAGCGAGTGCGCGCCATCATCTCCGCCCTCGACAGCGATCCGCCGCCGCTCGCCGCCGACGA
>VBNY01000156.1:0-1780 GCA_005877705.1 Gammaproteobacteria bacterium | reverse complement strand
ACCTGGAGCGCGCAGTTCACGAGGATCGGCTGGTTCCCGAGGCGCGCTCGGGTCTCGGGATCCTGCGCAACGGCCAGCGCCTCGGCAAGCGCTCCAGTCCGACGTTGCTGCGCGGCGACCTTCGCACGCGCGCGCGTGAGCGCGAGCTGTTGATCGTGACCAAGGCCAACTCGATCGCGACCGTGCACCGCGGGGAGTACCTGGATTACGTCGGCGTCAAGACCTTCGATGCGCGCGGCAGGGTCTCGGGCGAGCACCGCTTTCTCGGCTTGTGGACCTCGACCGCCTACTACGGCAGCCCGCGCGACATCCCCGTCCTGCGCCGCAAGGTCGAGCGCGTCATCGAGTATTTCGGTCTCGATCCGCAGAGCCACGACGGCAAGGCCGTGTTGAATGTGCTGGAGACCTATCCGCGCGATGAGCTGTTCCAGGCTGGAGTGGACGACCTCATCCGCATCGTGCGCGGCGTGGTCAATCTGTACGAGCGCCGCACGGTGCGGCTGCTGACGCGGCGTGATCCCTACCACCGGTTTTACTCCTGCCTCGTGTACGTGCCGCGTGACCGTTACAACACCGAGGTTCGCCAGCGTATCGAGCAGATCGTGCTGGCAGGTTTCGATGGCAAGAGCGTGGAGAGCCAGGTACAGATCTCAGGCTCGAATCACGCCCGGGTGCACGTCGTGGTGCGCACCGACCCGCGCGAGCGGCTGAAAGTGGACCTGGCCGCAATCGAGCGGCGCATCGCGGAGGCGGCCCTGACCTGGACCGACCGGCTGCGCGAGGTGCTCATCGAGCGCAACGGCGAGGCTGCGGGCGTGGCGCTGGTGAACCGCTATGGACGCGTGTTCCCGCTGGCCTACGAGGAGGATGTGGCGCCGGGCGATGTGCTGGACGACCTCGCCGATCTGGAGGCATTGCGCGCCGAGCCGCAGGCGCTGCGCCTGTCGCTGCGCCGCGCCCAACAGAAGCTGGAACGCGTGCACCTCAAAGTCGTCAAGCTCGGCGACCCCGTACCCATCTCGGATCTGCTGCCGATGCTGGAGAACTTCGGGCTGCGCGTCATCTCCGAGCGGCCGTACGAGCTGGGCTGGCCGGAAGGCGGCGCCGCGTGGATCCAGGACTTCGAGCTCGAGCACCGCGAGCGGCTGAAAATCGACATCACACGGCTGGAAAGCAACTTCAAGGAGGCCCTGGCCGCGACCTGGAGCGGCGCGGTGGAGAACGACGGCTTCAACCGGCTGCTGCTCGCCGCCGGCCTCGGCGCGCGCCAGATCGTCGTGCTGCGCGCCTACTGCCGCTATCTTCTGCAAACGGGCGTACCGTTCAGTCAGACCTACATGGAGCGCGTGCTGGCCGCCAACGCCGCCATCGCCCGCAACCTCGTGGGGCTGTTCGAGAGATGCTTCGACCCGACAGCGACCCGCAGCGCGAAGGGCGCCGCGAGCCACGCGGACAGCCTCGTGGCGCAGATCCGTTCCGACCTGGACGCCGTCGCGAGCCTCGATGAGGACCGCATTCTGCGCGCCTACCTGACCCTGGTGCAGGCAACGCTGCGGACCAATTTCTACCAGCTGGACGGCAACGGCAAGCCGAAGAGCTACGTCTCTTTCAAGCTCGATCCGGCTCGCATTGCGGACCTGCCGCTGCCGCGCCCGAAGTTCGAGATCTTCGTCTACAGCCCGCGGGTTGAAGGGGTCCACCTGCGCATGGGCTATGTGGCGCGCGGCGGCATTCGCTGGTCCGACCGGCGTGAGGATTTCCGCACCGAGATTCTCGGGCT
>VBNY01000356.1 GCA_005877705.1 Gammaproteobacteria bacterium | reverse complement strand
AGATGAAGTACTGCAGGAACATCATCAGGGCGAGACGCGCGCCTCTCACGGAAGCTCACGGATGCGGATGTTGCGAAGTTGCAGCGTGCCCGGGTGATCGCCCTGGATGCCCACGTAGCCGCGCTTCGCCAGCCCGTAGTTCGGGTACGCCGCGAACTTGCTCGCGGCGACCTTGGCTTTCCAATCGGGACTCCACAGCTCGTAGTCCACGACCCTCTGGCCGTTCAGCCAATGTTCCACGTGCGCGCCGCTCACGACTATGCGCGTCTTATTCCATTCATCGAACGCCTTGACGACGCCCGCCGGTGCCGCGTACAGCGCGTATGCGGCCGCCGCGGACGTCAATCGGTTGCGGCCGTCCGGGGCATTGGCGTCATCGAGCAGCTGATACTCCGGGGCGCTCCAATAGACGTGATCGTACTCGCGCGTGCCGCGGTAGAAGATTCCGCTGTTGCCGCCCTTGCCTATCTTCCATTCGAGCTCGAGCTCGAAGTTGCCGAACTGCTCACGCGTGATGAGGTCATCGACCGCGCCCTCCTTCGCGAGCGTCCCGTCAACGACGTGCCACCCTTGCGGAAAGGTGAGCGAGTCCCAACCGCGCCAGGCATCGAGAGTCTTGCCGTCAAACAGCAGGCGCCAACCGTTAGGGGCGGCGCTCAGCGGTTGCCGCTCGGTGGCGCCATTATTGTGCGCCCACCCGGCCGCGATGAGCGCTGCGGCGAGGATCGTGAGTTTCTTGCTCGACATGTCAAACCTCCGACGTCGGTTTCCACTTTCCGCGTGCCACCGCCGGAACGAACTCATCCAACCCGCGCGGCGGGAACGCGAGCGTTTTGCCTTGCTCGGCGCTCTGGTACGCTGCCATCAGGAGCTTCACGACTTCGAGACCGTCGTCAAACGTCAGTTGGGGTGCTTCCTTCCCGAGGAACGCCCGCACGAAATGGCGATCCTCGTTTTCGTAGCCGTAGGCTGCGGCCTCATTGGCCACCACGGGCATCAATCCGACTTCAGCATTCTGCTTCTCGATGAGATCTTCGCCCGCCGAACCGCGCACCGCGCGCGAGAAAAAGAGTTTGAGTCCGCTGTCGAGCGTGTTCCACGACATCGAGTATTCAGGTCCCAAGAGCTCGGCGGACAAGCGCAGTCCCGCGCCGACAAAGCTCCAGGACGTGGAGGCTTCACCGATCACTGTTTGACCGTCGTGGGTCTCAAACTCGATCGTCAGGCTCGCAAAATCTTCTGCAGGGCGCCGTGCGTAGTCCACCTCGCGACCGAAGGTCTTGGCGAGCTGCTTGACGTACTGCGGGCGCGTCCACTTCAAGCTCGCGATGTGCGCCGTGAGGCGCACGGGCCGCACCGAGGACCGCGGCGCACCGGGTTGAGTAAGCAAGTGCCGGACGAGCAATACCGAGTGACACATCATGTCGTTGAGCACGCCGCCACCCTGCAGCTCCCCGCGCCAGAACCACGGCGCGTGCGGCCCGCTGTGTTCTTCAGCGGCGCGGGCAAGGAACGGGCGGCCGGTGGTTGCCGCTCCCCGGGCCCACAGGAGCGCGCGGCCGCTTTCCACCTGCGGCGCGAAGACCTGGTTCTCCAGATAGCCGTGCGCGACGCCGACGCGTTTGATCAGCTGAGTGACGCGCTTCGCTTCGGCGACGGTACGCGCCAGCGGCTTTTCGCAGGCGATGCCGCGCAGCGTCCCTTGGCCACTTTCGAGCGCGTGGACGATCTCCTCGACGTTCTCGATGCGCGCGTGATTGGGACCGGTGAGCCAGAGCGCATCGATCGCAGGATCCGCGACCAGTTCGCCGATCGACGCGTACGGTTTCGCCGCTCCGATGTCGAGACTGCGCGCCAGCGCGGCGGCGGAGGCCGCGTGCTTTAGGTTCGGGCTCCACACGCCGCGCACGTCGGCGTCGCGCACGGCGCGAAACGCCTGCATATGAAAGCGCGCGTTGAAGCCGCTGCCGACGAAGCCCACGCCAAGACGGCGCGACGCGTTCTTTTCTGTATGGCGGCTCATGGGGGCACGTGGCTGAGTCCGAGCTTCTCCAGAAGCTCAAGCGGAGGGCCGTCGAACTTGGCGAGCGGGACGTTGCCGATGTACTTGAGGTCGTTGCGACCGGCGGGCGTCGAGTAAAAGCCGCCGGCGGTCAAGTCACGATAGCGGGTAAAGAACTGTGCCGCGCGGACAAAAGCAGGCTTCACCTTTGGCTCGTAACAGATGTCGTCGCAGATCGCCCGCTGCTCAGTTTGGTTGAGATCGGCAAATTCTTTGCTAAAGCGCCGGGTGGCTTCGGCGTCCATCCAGGTGAGTCCCTCGAGGACAATCGGGCGGTCCTGCTGCTGACGTGGGTAGGGGGCGCTCACCCATTCGTCGAGAAAATCGACGACGCCGACCGCTGAAGCGCTCGGTGATGTCGAATCCGCCGGAATGATGACGTCGCACAAGGCGGTGGCCGTGCGTCGTTGCGCACGCGTGAGTGTTAGCGGCCAAATATCGCCGGGATGATAGTCCTTGGTCAGATCGGGATCGGTTCCATATCCCGTCGCGGCCGCCGGCGGCGTCAGCGTGTCTGCGCCGATTACCCGCTGTTTGAGCAGCGGCATCGAGGCAGAAGCTGCGAGCATCCATTTGATCGTCGTGCGCCGGTCCATCACAACTCTCTCCTGCGCATCAACGCGAGAATATGATCGGCCGCACG
>VBNY01000355.1 GCA_005877705.1 Gammaproteobacteria bacterium | reverse complement strand
CCGAAGCCGATGAACGAGTAACGCGCCAGCCGCTCGCCGCCTTCGACGCTCTCCAGCAGGAAACGCGGCTCGAACGCGGCGAGCTTCATGAATGCCGACACCGGTGTGTCGAGATCGCCCGCTATGTCGAATGGCGGTTTCAATGTGCTCCAACAATAAAAAACCCATCGCCGGAGGTATCCGGAGATGGGTCCTGGTGCCGTGAAAGTCTTCTGTCAGTCGCGCGAAAAAAGCTTACCGCCAGCCCACTCCGTTTACGAAGTGCGCCACCAACGAATGCTCTTGCGGTTCGGGCGCTGCTGCGACATTTGTTGACCAGTATCGCCGCCCCGCCGCTCGGCCGTCAAGAAGATGCTCGGCGGCAGCGCATATTGCAATCCCCGAGCACTGAAGAGGGGCGCTTCAGGCCAAGGGCCGCCGCCAGCTAGAATGGCACCCTGCCGCTGACTGCGGGCCCGGAGTCATACCAGTGGGTTTCAGAGAGTTGCTCGAGAGCTGGCGCGAAACGGCCGCCGAGGCGCGCACCGCGACAGAGTATGCGGTGCGGCTGCCCGTCGATGATGCTGCTCGGTTGGCCGCGCTGGCTGAAATGTTCCCGGGGCGCACACCAGAGCACCTCATCACGGATCTGCTGGGAGCCGCGCTGGAGGAAATCGCGGCTGCGATGCCGTACATCGCCGGCAGAAAAGTGATCTCGAGCGACGAGCAGGGCGATCCTGTCTACGAGGATATCGGTCTCACGCCGCGCTTCATGGAGCTTGCGCGCAAGCACCGCAAGAAGCTCGAGGCTGAGCTGAAGAAAGCGCACTCAACACCGCGGCCTTGAGCACCTGAGGCGAACGGAACTCGCCGCGTCCGGTCAGGTTCTAAGTGCAAGGGTCGTCCCGAGCCGACAACCGCGGCTCGCGAGCTCGACCGGCACCTCCGATGAGCGAACTCTTCACCTTCAAGGGAATCGTCGCCGGCACGATCGCCACCGGCGTACTCTCGACAGTCATGCTGCTGCAGAGCGCGGCCGGCGTGCTGCCGCAGCTGAGCTTGATCCAGCTGCTGCTCGATGTACTCGCCGCGCCGCGCGAGCACGTGTTTGGGTGGCTGGCGCATTGCCTGCTGGGCTCGGTGATGTGGGGCGGGCTGTTTGCCTACCTCGAGCCGCGGCTCGGCGCCGACAGCCACGTCAAAGGCGGCATCCTCTTCGGGCTGCTGCTGTGGCTCGTGATGATGCTCGTGGTCATGCCGGCGGCTGGCGCGGGATACTTCGGTTTTCAGCTCACCCTGCTCGCGCCGCTTGTGATGCTTGTGCTGCACGTGGTGTACGGCGCCGTGCTCGGCTGGACGTACGGCAAGCTCTCGCCCGCCCACGGTGCCTTCACGAGTCACCACCATCCCGCCTGAGCGCCATCCCGGTGGTCGCGGGCCGTGAGCTGCGGCACAATCAATTGATTAGCACGCCGCTTGGGGTCGCTGTCATGCCCTCGTTCGATGTCGTGTCCGAGCTCAATGCGCACGAAGTGGCGAATGCCGTCGATCAGGCCAACCGTGAGCTGGCGCAGCGCTTCGACTTCAAGGACACCGGTGCGCGCTTCGAGCTCGAGGAATTGAGCGTCACGCTGCGCGCGCAGGTGGATTTCCAGCTCCAGCAGATGTTGGAAATCCTCAAGCTGCGCCTCTCCAAGCGCGGCATCGATCTCGCGTGCCTCGATGTGCAGGAGCCGCAGACGACGCTGTCCGCGGCGCACCAGCAGGTCGTGCTCAAGCACGGCATCGATCAGGAAACCGGCAAGCAGCTCACGCGGCTCATCAAGGACTCGAAGCTCAAGGTGCAGGCGAGCCTGCAGGGCGAGAAAGTACGCGTCGCGGGCAAGCAGCGCGATGACCTGCAGGCGGCGATCAAGCTGCTGCGCGGCGCGCAGATCGAGGTGCCGCTGCAGTTCAATAATTTCCGCGACTAAAGACCTGCCTCATTCAGTTTTGCGGAGCCGTGAGCTGCGCGATCCGCCTGCAGAGCGCTTCCGCGGCGTCGATGACGCTCGGGCCGAGACGGACAAACGCCTGGTCTTCGAACGCGATGAGTCTGCCGCCGCGCACGGCGCTCAGACTCCCGAATCGCTTCCACTCAGCCAGCCAGGCGGCGCCCTCACCGGGCGGGGCGACCGCAACGATGATGTCGGGATTGCGAGCGATGACGGCCTCGATGTCCACCACCGGCCCCAGATCCCGCAGATCCGCGAATACGTTGCGCGCGCTGCATAAACGCAGGGCGTCGCTCATCAGGTGCGTGCCGCCGACCGTGTAAATGGGACGATTCCAGACCTCGAGCAGCACCGAGGGTTGGCGATCTCTGCGGTACTCGCGGCTCAGCCGCGCCAGATGCGCCTCGAGAGCGCGTGCCGCTTGCTCGGCCGCGGTGCCGGTCCCGGCAAGCGCGCCAACGCGGCGCAACGAGTCCGGCAGGTCCGCCAGCGCGTTGACCTGCTGGCGATAGACCGGGATGCCCAGCCGGGCGATCTCTTCAATCTGCGCCGGATTGCCGCCGCCAGGCCAGACGACTGCGACGTCCGGATGCAAGGCAACCAGCCGTTCGATATCGACGCCGGTGACGTCGCCAATGCGGGGGACGCGTTGCGCCGCGGACGGTTGATCCGAGTACTGGACCGTGGCAACGACATGCGGACCCGCGCCCGCTGCGAACAACATTTCGGTAGCCCCTGGGGCGAGGCTGACTATCCGCAGCGGTGGATTGAGCACCGCGACCCGCTGGCCGGTGTCGTCGGAGACCGTGATGTGCGTGGCCTTGTTGGACACGGCGGCGGCCAAATCGGCGCCCGCTGCAAGTGCCGTCAGCATCGAGGCCGCGATCGTAAAAGACGAGCTTGGGAATGCGAGCAGCATTGACTTGTGCAGGGTTGCCCTATGGGGAAGGCCCCGCGGCTGCCCCAGATCGTTCGTTCCCGTCAGCGCTCCCCGAGTGCGCCCATCGTGTCGGCTGCCCAGCGCACGATGGGCTCCAAACGAGGGGAAGCGAGCGACAAGGCTTCATCGAGGTCGACCCAGCGCCACTCGTTGTGCTCCGGGCGGCCGAGCTCCGGGTTCACACCCAAGGTGATGAGCTCGGTACGGGTCTGCGCCAGATAGTAGCGGGCTACCTTGTTGTGGCCGTAACGGGCGGTCTCG
>VBNY01000354.1 GCA_005877705.1 Gammaproteobacteria bacterium | reverse complement strand
GCTCGATCGGCGTGAGGCGGTACTCGTTGATGAGCATCGTCTGGTGCTGCAGCCAACGCGCCCAGCCTTCCTTCGACACGTTCTCGTAGATCCGCTTGCCGAGCTCGCCCGGGTAGGGAATGCGCTCGAGGCCGGGGGCCTCGTGCTTGATGACTACACACTGCACCATGCGTGACACGGGGTGCTCTCCAGTCAGCCCGCAATGCGCTCATCGAACAGCGACCGGCTCGCGAGCTGCTCGAGCAATGTCTTGACGGGCGCGGGCAGCCCGATGCGGGCTGGTATGTGAATGTTATACCAGAGGCTGCGCGGGGCATCCATGACGGTGGCGCCCCCGGCACAGCGTGTCAGCAGCGGCGTGATCACCAGATCGAAGTGAGTGAAGGCATGCTCCACCACGCCCAATGGCTGCGGCTCGATCTGCGCCTGCTGCAGGAACTGTCTGGCGAAGGCGCTCGCGGCGCTCGCCGTGTCGAATTCGGGCAGACACCACAGTCCGCCCCACACGCCGCTTTCGGGCCGGCGTTCGAGCAACACGCTGCCATCTTCGCGCATCGCCACCAGCATGAACACCTCGCGCGTTCGCCGCAGGCGCACGGGCCTCGGCGCTGGGAACTCGTGTTGACGCCCGGTTCGTCGCGCAACACACCCTTCGGACAATGGACAGTACGCGCACAACGGCTTGTGCCGGGTGCACACCGTAGCTCCGAGATCCATGATTGCCTGCGTGTACACTTCGACCTGCGCGTGAGGCGTGCAGCCGTCCGCCAGCCGCCAGAGTCGATCGGAGACGGCGCGGTTCGAGGCGCCTCCCTGGACGGCGAAATAGCGTGACAGCACGCGCCTGACGTTGCCGTCGAGGATCGGAAAGCGTTCGCCGCGACTCAACGCGAGGATCGCACCCGCGGTCGAGCGCCCTATTCCGGGCAAAGCGGCGAGCTCGGCAAATCGTGGCGGAAATTCGCCCCCGAATTCGTCGCGGATGCGTACGCTGGCCCGATGCATGTTGCGCGCACGCGCGTAATAGCCGAGCCCGGACCACAGGTGGAGCACGTCATCGATGGGTGCATCGGCAAGCGCACGCACGGTTGGAAATCGCTGCAGGAAGCGCTCGTAGTAGGGAATGACCGTCGCGACCTGCGTCTGTTGCAGCATGATCTCAGACACCCACACGCGATAGGGCGTGCGGTCGCGCTGCCAGGGAAGATCGTGTCGGCCCTGGCGGGCGTGCCACTCGATCAATGCGGCCGTGACGGCGGCTGCGCTCATTGCAGCTCCAGACGCAGCCCCACGTCCTTCATCTGCGCGCCGGCGAGTTGTGCCCGATCGAACACCAGACTCCCCTGGGCGCGCAGCGCCCGCAGAGCATCCACCGGCAGCTCGAACGGCTTGCGGTTCGCCGTTGCGGTCGCGACATAACGGCTGAGATCGATGTGATCGCCGCGCAGCTCAAAGCTCCACACGGGCTGCGCTGCCGCCGAGCGCTCGATCCAACCCGAGAAGGTCGTCGCATCGACCCGCACTTCGACAGGCTTCAGCTCCAGTGCGCCATCGTCGAAGGCCCACCTGCCCGTCAACGTCACAGGGCCCAGCGTGCCGCGATCCTGCGGCAGCGGCGCCTCGACTCCAAGAGCCGTAATCAGGTTGCGCAGTGAGGGAACTTGCGCGGAAAGCGGGCCGCCGGCATGGATGCGGTCCGCGCTTTGCTCCATCGCGAGTCCGCCGTCGAGCCGCGCTCCGGCAACGCGCAGCAGCAGCTTCGGAATCGCGACGGAGAGAGGAGAGCTGCGCACACTGAGCTGCGGTACGTCGATCTCGACGGGCATGCCGGCAGGCGGAAGCGGCCCGCCGTGCGTGATGAACCGCGAGCCTATGGTCAGCGGCCCGTCCCCCTCCCACGTCCCGATGTCGAGTTGCCACTCGGTCAGCTGCAGGCGAACTGCGCTGCCGTCATCGACGAATTCGAGGGTGCCGTCGCGTATCTCGAGACCGGCGACTTGCGCAGCGGGCCGTCCGGTGTTTGAAAGCGTGCGTTGGCCGCCGGGATGTCGCAAGTGCGCCACAAGGTCTTGCCAATTGCCTCGCCCGTCCGCTGCCCGGTGCAGATAGATATGAGGGGCCTGCAGGCGGACCCGATCGATGGCGACCTGCCCGCGAAGAAGCGGGATCAGCTTGGCCCTGATGTGCAAGGCCTGCCAGGTGATCAGTGGGGGTCCGGAGAGGCCCGGCGGGTTGTCGAGCTGCGCCGCGCCCGTGCGCACCCCGAGCCAGGGATACCAGGTCAATGCCAGAGCACCGCGTATCTCGAACGGGCTTCCGGTGAGATCGCCGACGATCGCTTCAATATTCCGCTTGTAGTGATTCGGATCGATGACGTTTGTCGCGACGACGATCGCGGCGACAAGCAGCACAATCAAGGCGCCGGCGACACCCAGGACCCATCGTGTAATGCACACGTAGCGGATTCTACTGGGGCCCCGCGAAATCGAGCATCTTGCCCCTCGATGCCCACTCATCAATCGGGTCAAGCGCGATTTCGTGGGGTGGTTACTGGGGCTCCCGCGAAATCGAGCATCCTGCGCGATGAGCTAATCCCGATCGCACAGTTCCACACCGCCGCTCATCGTCCTGAGGCGCACGTGCGCGCCGCCTGCGGCGCGTGTGCCGCTCAGGCGGTGACCCGGCCCGTACTTGTCGGTTCGCTCGGCCTCGACATTGAAGCAGTCGCGGATATCGCCGCTGAACGTCGTGACTTCGTATGCGTAGCCC
>VBNY01000353.1:9147-10677 GCA_005877705.1 Gammaproteobacteria bacterium | reverse complement strand
ACGTCGCTCGAACCATAGGTTCGCGACGGCGAGGCTCATCACGAGCGACCCACGGTCATGAGCGCGAACTCCTCGAACAGCAGCTGGGCGGCGAGCTGAATGGTGTTGGTCGTGGGGTCGTACTGCGGCGCCACTTCGACGACATCGGCCCCGATCACGTCGAGACCGCCGAGCGCTCGCAACAGCGCGAGTCCTTCGCGCGGCGTCAGGCCGCCGACTTCGGGTGTGCCGGTACCCGGTGCGTAAGCGGGGTCGAAGCCGTCAACGTCGATACTGATATAGACGGGACCGGCGCCGACCACGGACCGGGCTTGCTGGGCGACGGCGGCGACCCCGGCCGCCATGAAGTCCTCCATATAGACTACCGTCATTCCCGAGGCGTGCGAGAACTCCCAGTACATGTTGGAGGCGCCGCGGATGCCGATCTGTATGGTGCGCTCCGGGTCGAGCACCCCATCCAGAACCGCGAGGCGAAACGGGCCGCCGTGATGGAACTTCGAGCCGTCATAAGCCCCCATCGTGTCGCAGTGCGCATCGATGTGCACCAGCGCCAGCGGCCGGTCCTTGCCGAGCGCCTTGAGGATTGGATAGGTGACGGAGTGGTCCCCGCCGACCGACAGCGGGCGGACTCCCTGCGCGCGCAGCGCGCTGTAGAACTTCTCGATGTCCTCGAGCGACTGCTCGAGGCTGTAGCGGCTGCGGAATGGCACGTCCCCGATGTCCGCGGCCCGGATGCCTCCCTGCGGAACTCCCCGGAAGGTTGGGTGGTAGGGGCCGATGCGTTCGATCGTGCGCACCGCGCGCGGTCCGAAGCGCGCCCCGGTACGGTTCGAGACGCCCAGATCCATCGGAATGCCGACGGCAGCAATGTCGAGGCCGGCCGCGCTCTCTGCATACGGCAAGTCGAGAAATGTCGGCACACCGGAGTACGGCAGCGTGCGCTGGCCATCCGGGCGCCGCACCTGAGTTGCTGCGGCTTTCAGCACCGGATCGGTGGCGTCGAAGGCACCGCCGCCCTCGTAGCGCGCGCGCAGCGCTTCCAGCTTTGCTTTGTCCATGGCAGTCGACCTTGATTCAGTAACTGGCGAGCGCGGCCGCTACATCCTGGCCCATAGCGAGCTGGCGCTCGGTGTACGCCCAGTCGAGGCCGCCATCGTCCGACAACCCCGACAGACAGGCAATCACGATCTCGCTCTCCGGAAACACCATGAGCCACTGGCCGCCGTAGCCGACATGCCCGAGCCAGACGCCGTCGGTCTCGGTGAAGTTTCGATAATGGGCGCCCGCGATGCTTATCGTCCCCTCGGCGCGCTGGGCGCGGGTCTGGTCGCGAAAGGCACGACTGCCAACCACCAGGCCGCGCACGCCGTGTCCGCCGCGCGCCAATAACAACCCGTACCGGGCCAAGTCCCGCAACGTCATGTGCATGCCGCCGCCGACGAAGGGTGTGCCCTCGCGGTCGCAGCTCAAGTATACGGCCGACTCGACGCCGCTGGCTTCGACTATGTCGATCAGCAGCGAGCGCAAATC
>VBNY01000353.1:2458-9121 GCA_005877705.1 Gammaproteobacteria bacterium | reverse complement strand
TCTGGAGGAACCCCCGGATCGTCCGGTGCTCGAGCTCAGGCATGATGCGCCAGCCGTGCGCGTCCTCGAGCTCGCCAAGGGTGGCGCGCGGGTCGTAGTAATCCTCCGTGTAGTCGTTGACGACGTCCATGTCGAATACCTGCTGGAGGGTCGCGTGCGCGTAGCCCGAACCGATCTCGGGCAGGTAGTGCCTCACGCGTCGCGCCATCTCGAGCCGCCCGTGCTCGATGAGCCGTCCTGCAATCAGATGCACCGTCGTCTTGGTAATGGATTGCACGGAGTGCACCGCCAGCGGGCTGAAATCGGGCGCGTAATACTCGAGAGCCACTCGCGCGCCCTTCATGATCGCGAGCCCCGTGCACAGCGGGTGAGCGAGGCACCAGCGCAGCGAGGCGAGATCGAAGAGTCTGAACTCGTGGTGGGTGATGAGCGGCAGCACCGCCGGGGCGCGGATCGAGAAGCCGTAACGGTGCAGACGGTGCAGCTCCATGAGTCCGCGGCGGCGCTGCTCGGGCTGGTCCCATTCCGCCTTGTTGAGGCCACCGAGAGTGATGCCGCGGGGCGGCAGCAGCGAGTTGTTCACGTTCTCACCTGTGCGCGTTGCATCACATCCCGCGTCCGACCGAGCCACACAGCAAGCAGAAAGCTCGTGTAGCAGGCGATCACCGTGATGATTCCGAACCAGAGCAGTGGCGCGTGCCGGCCATTGACGAACAAGAGGGCGCCCACGTAGGGCCCGACCGCGAGAGTCGAATGCATCGCGGTGCCATAGAACGCCACGAAGCGGCCGGAGGCGTCAACGTCGTTGAAGATGAGGATGAAGTAGGCGATTACGTAGCTCCAGAATATTTGGAATACGGCGTTGATCAGGTAGAAAGCGAGAACGGGGTGCGTGTACTCGCCCAGGCGCGTCAGCAGATACAGCGACCCAACCTGAAAGAGGGCGGTGATCACCAGCGGCCAGACCCTTCCGAAGCGCAGTCCACTCAACGCCGCAGCTGCGGACCCCACCAGACTGACCACGAGCCCGATGCTGAGCGCCGCGCCGGTCTCATCGAGCGACAGGCCTGCCTCGCGGGCGATGCCCTCGAGATAACCCCACACCGCGCCGACCATCAGAAAATAAAGTCCCGCGCCGGCCACCGCCGCGCTGCCGCGTCCGGCGAGCTTGCGCCACTCGAGCGCGCCGCCATGCGGCCGATCGCCAGGATTCTCCGGAAATCGCCGCCAGCACAGTGCCAATGTCGGAATCAGCCAGACCAGGATATACGCATAGACCGCATCGAGACGCCAGGGGCTCGGGACGATATCGATCGCATACACGCCGAGCGCGCCGAACACGATTTGCATGCAGACCATCAGCCCGGTATTGCGATCGGCACGCTGTGTGTCGACGATGCCCGCAAGCGCAACCGCGAAAGCCGCCCCGGCGCTCAGCCCCGCCAGCAGCCGCAGCACGAGCAGGGGTGCGAAGCTTGCAACGCCCAGGCACAGCAGGTTCAGCGCCAGGAAGGTGGTGAGTGCCACGCGGATCGTCGCTCGCCACGGCGATCGCCGCAGCCACCAGGGCGCGGTGGAAGATCGCCTCGGTCACGGAAGCGACCAGCAAGAGGGTGAGCACGGTTACAGGCCGATCGATGTCTCGCGCCTGCGTGGCCCGCGGCCCGAGGGCAGTGCTTGAGTTGTCGTGTATCACTGCCAGTGATAGCTGAAGGTGAGGCCGATCTCGCGCGGCGCCGCCGGAAAGCCGATCACGGAGCCGCCGTCGTTGAAGATCTCGCGAAAGTAGTATTTGTTCGTCACATTCTTGGCCCACAGCGAGACCTTCCAGACATCGCTCGAGCTGCCGAGAGTGAGGCGCGGATTGATCAGCACATAAGCCGGCTCGAATTGACGCGGATCGCCCTGCACATAGTAGAAGGTCCCGCCGCGCCAGTTGGCGTCGATCGCGACCGAAGCGGAGAGCGAGCCGGCCGTCGTCCAGTGATAGCTCATGCTCGAGTCGAGCTCGAGGTTCGGCGCGTTGCCGAGGCGGTTGCCGACGATGCCGACGAAGGCCCCCGAGGGGGCGATCGTCTGGATGTTGGACTCGAGCACCTTCGAGTCGAGCAGGCCGAGGCCGAGGTCCCACTTGAAGCCGGCGAACGGCAGCCAGCTCGACTCGAGCTCCAGCCCGTCCACGCGCGATTTGGCGATGTTGAAGATGCGAAACTCGAGTGCTCCCTGCGCATTCGGCAACACGCCGAAGGCCTGCAGGTCTTTGTAGTCATAGTAGAACAGCGCGCCGTTCAGACGCATGACATAGAAGCCGGTGACGCCGCCGGACTTGTAGCCGCGCGAATAGCTGCTGTAGAGCATCACGTTGTCAAAGCGGTAGTCGAGCCCGACCTTGCCGGTCGGCTCGTGATATCTCAGCACCGTGTCGACGAGACACGTGGGCATGCACACCGAGCCGTTCGGGAAGAAGGGGTTGCTGCTGTGGTCGCCGCCGAGCGCAATGGTGCCGCCGGTGTAGTGTTTCTGCTCATCCGTGTAACGCATTCCCAGGGTCAGCCGCAGCGCGTCGGTCAGCCGGATCTCGTTGTGGCTGAACAACGCAGCGGAGGTCGTGTTCTGCAGGTAATTCTCATTGAAGATGTAGGTGGAGTACACGGGGTTGAACAGCTCGTTATAAAGGTCGTTCTCGCGCAGCCGGTCGTGTCCGACAAATGCCCCCACGATCCAGTTCCACGCCTGCTCGCCGTTCGAGGTCAGGCGCAGCTCCTGCGAGTACTGCAGCAGGTGTCCGGGATAGTAGTTCCAGCCGTTGGGCAGCGGCAGCGAGCCGTAATCCTCGGTGCGGGCGTACTCGAGGTCTTCGATGGCCGTGATCGACTTGAGAGTGGCCGGGCCGTAGTCGTGATCGAGCGCCACCGCGAGGCCGTTCGAGAGGTTGTCGATGTACGGCTGCGGCGAGAAGGTATGGCTGCCGTGAAAGATATTCGGGTTCTGTTGGGCCGCGAGCGCCGCCAGCTGGGTGCTGACCAGCGTCTGCCCGGGGACGGCCTCGGCGACCCATTTGTAATACCAGTCATCGGACTTATCGACACCGCCGTGCAGATTGGCGAGCACGTGCGTCCGGCCGTAGTCCCACAGCAGCTGGCCGCGCCAGTTGGCGCGGCGCGACTGGCCCCAGTTCTCGCCGGTCACATCGTTGACGAAGAATCCCTTCAGCTGCCGCTCGCCAGCCATCGAGAAGCGGCCCGACAGGGTATCGGTGAGCGCCCCGTTCACGTAGGCCTCGGCGCCGAACAGCTGCCACTCGCCGCCGGTGAGCGACACTCGCGCATCGAACTTGGGCGTCGGTTTGTTGGTGATGAAGTTCACGGCTCCGGCTGTGGTGTTGCGCCCGTACAGCGTGCCCTGTGGGCCCTTCAACACCTCGACCCGCTCGAGGTCCATCATCTGGAAGCTGAGCTGCGAGTTGTTTACGAGGTAGACCTCGTCGAGGTATACGCCCACCGGTTGGGTGCCGTTGGTCGCGAAGTCGTTCAAGCCTATGCCGCGCAGCGCGAAGATCGGCGCCGTGTTGCCGACCGCGTTCTTGGTGGAAAGGTTCGGGGTCATCGCCGCAAGCTCCAGCGGCTGCACGAGCCCAGAGTCACTCAGTTCCCCGCCGCTGAAGGCGTCGACGGCGACTGGCACTTCCTGCAGATTCTGTTCGCGCTTCTGTGCAGTCACGACGATCTCGGTGAGCGTCTCTTGACAGTGACCGGCAGCCGCGGCCCCGAGCGCAGCGACCACGGCTAGCCCCGTCCCCCAACGAACCCGGTTGCGCATGGCTCCCCCCTTTTGGTTAATCAGGTTAACCTCAAGACGCCGGCGGCGGCAAGTCGCGCGGCGGTTGTCAACGGCTGGTGGGTTTGTCAGAGTGCGGGAACGGCGGGAGCTCCACATGTCAACTGGCGCCACGCGCCCCCGGGGCGGCGTGCCTACCCGGGCACTGATCCTCAACGAAGTCGAGCGGCTGATCGCGAGCAAGGGCGTTTACGCCTTTACGCTGCGCGATGTGGCGGCGCCGCTCGGCGTGCAGGTACCGGCGATCTACAAGCACTACGCCAACCGCGACGATGTCCTCATCGAGGTCTCACGGCGTTTCATCAACGCGCTGTCGCACCAGTTCCGGCTGCCGGAAGGAGAGGTGACCGACCCGCCTGCGGTGCTGCGCGGCGCCCTCGCGAAGTTCGTCGACTTCCACCTAGCGAATCCTGCCTACGTGCGCCTGTCGCTCGTCGACTTCGCAACGCCCGGCGGCGGCATGGAATACGTGAAACTCGCCGCCGGAGGCCCGTTCCGCGAGAACTTTCGCTCGGGTCCGCTCGCACCGATGCACCGGCGTCTGCGCACCCTCATCGAGGCGGGCTGCCGCAGCGGTGATTTCCGCCGCGTCGTGCCGCTGGATTTCTATCGTCTCGTGAAGGCGGCGCTGCTCATTCATCTGGTGTTCCCGGATGATGTGCTGCTGACCGGCCGACCGGCGGCGGCACGGGTCGCCGCCCTGAAGACGGGCCTATGGGACATCGCCAACCGCTACCTGCGGCCTGAACCGGTACCGTGACCGACGTCCAGATCGCAATCCGTCCGACGCTCGATGGAGTCGTGCGACTCCTCGAAGCGAAGTTGACGGCTGGACCGGTAGGGGTATAAAGGCAAGCTGCACGGCCGGCGCGACGCTTCTCATTCGAAGCCATACATCGCGTTGCTGCCCGTCTGCGGTTCCTTGGGTCTCGTTCGGACTTCTAGGAGACCGGTGTATGACAACCTGGACACCCGATCCAAGCTTCTATCCCTCGCCGCGCCTCGCCATGCAGGCGCCGCGCGAGCGACTCGGATACGTTGCCATCCTGAATGTCGACGGCACGAAACCCGATGCGCTCGGCGTGGTCGGGCTCGAGCCGGGGACGCCGACGTACGGCAAGCTCATCGGGCGCACCGAGATGCGCTACCCCGGCGATGAGCTGCACCACTTCGGCTGGAACGCCTGCAGCTCGGCCCTGTGCCCGTACGCACCTCATCCGCACGTCGAGCGCCGCTATCTGCTCGTTCCGGGCCTGCGCTCCTCACGCATATATGTGCTGGACACCAAGCCCGATCCGGTGGCGCCCAAAATCGTCAAGGTGATCGAGCCGCGAGAGGTGTTCGAGCGCAGCGGATACTCGCGTCCGCACACTCTGCACTGCGGCCCGGAAGGCATCTTCGCAAGCGCCCTCGGCACGCCGCAGGGCGAGGCTCCGGGCGGCCTGTTTCTGCTTGACCATGACGGCTTCGACGTCCTCGGGCGCTGGGAGGTCGAGCGCGGGCCACAGCAACTGGCATACGACTTCGCTTGGCATCTCGGCTACGACGTGCAGCTCACGAGCGAGTGGGGCACGCCTAACATGATCGAGAACGGTCTCGTGCCCGAGTTGCTGCTCGGCTCGAAGTACGGCCATCACCTGCATGTCTGGGATCTGAAACGCCGGCAGATGGTGCTCGAGCTGCGGCCGGCGCACGACCCATCGAAGGCCTATGGTTTTGTCGGCGTCGTGACCAGCCTCAAAGATTTGAGCGCCTCGGTCTGGGCCTGGTACCAGGACGGCAACACCTGGAAGGCGCGCAAGGTGATCGAGATCCCGGCCGAGCCGGCCGACCCCGAGCAATTGCCGCCGCTGCTGAAGGGCTTCAAGGCGGTGCCGCCGCTCGTGTCGGATATCAAAGCCGGGGTGATGCTGATTCCGGTTCTGCTGCGGCTGCCGGCGGGATCGGCTCACGCGAGCCATCTGCATTCGGCAGCACTGCAAGGGGTCTCGACCGCACTCGCGGCTGTTGTGGTTCACACGGCCGCGATGCTGGCGTCCGCGGGGCTGGTTGCGCTGATCGTCTATGAATGGGTCGGGCTGGCGTTTCTGCGGCGCGGCTGGATGGTGAAGTGCGACGCCGCCGCGGCCGGCGGACTCACGCTCGATGCGGAGTTCTTCCTGCCATTCGAGGCGGGCTACCGGCCGCATCAGGTCCGCCTGCAGGGTGGAGATTCTTCTTCGGATACCTACTGCTATCCGTGAGCGGCCGGCGGCGGGGCGGTCTTGGCGGGGCCCCGCTCGATGCATGAGCCGTGGATCTGGGCGGTGCTGGCCGGACTCGGCGTGTTCCACGGCATCAATCCTGCGATGGGCTGGCTGTTTGCCGTTGCGCTCGGGCTGCAGCGAGGCAACCGAGGCGCCGTAGCGTGGGCTTTGTGGCCGATCGCATTGGGTCATGCGCTGTCAATCATTGCGGTGCTCGCCGTGGTCGGCGCGCTGCGCGTCGTCGTTGAGATGGTATGGCTGCAGGTCGCAGGTGCGCTGCTGTTGTTTGCAACGGCGGCCTATCGCCTTTTCTGGAGACATGCAGCACGAGTGGGAATGCAGGTTGGCTTCCGGGACCTCGCGCTGTGGTCGTTCGTAATGGCGACCGGGCACGGAGCCGGGGTGATGCTGATTCCGGTACTGCTGCGGCTGCCGGCGGGATCAGCCCACGCGAGCCATCTGCATTCGGCAGCCCTGCAAGGGGTCTCGACCGCACTTGCGGCCGTTGTGGTTCACACGGCCGCGATGCTGGCGTCCGCGGGGCTGGTTGCACTGATTGTCTATGAATGGGTTGGGCTGG
>VBNY01000353.1:0-2452 GCA_005877705.1 Gammaproteobacteria bacterium | reverse complement strand
ATCAATTTCGATCTAGTGTGGGTGGCGGCTCTGACGGTGGCGGGAGTGGTTCTCACCCTATCCGCCGCGCTGTAGCCGTGCGCCGCGTGACTCGCGCCGCCTCAATTCGCTACGAGCGAGTGATAGATGTCGGTGGTAGCGGGCGAGGGCGCGGTATTCTGATGAGTCTGCAGCGCTGCCTTGCAGGTGTGATACACCTCGATGGCTTCTGCCGACCGCCCAGCCTGTTTCAACACGAGCATCAGCCGCCGATACAGCGCTTCGGCGTGCGGCTCCGACTCCAGAGCTTGCCGGTACAGTTCGATGCTGGCGTCCGATTGACCCGCCTTGTCGAGCGCCTGGCAGGTCGCGGTCATCAGGCGCAGCAGTTGATTGCGGCGGTGCTCGCGCGGAGCAACCGCCCATCTTGCAGCGCTGTCGCCGGCCAACAAGGGACCACTATAGAGCTCGAGTGCCTGGCGTGCGGCGGCGATCAGCGCCCCGGGCTGCGGCGCGGACGCTGAAGTCAACGCGGCGCCGCGCGCACAGACCTGCTCGAACGCCCAGATGTCCAGCCAGAACAGCTGGCGGTTGAGGCCGAGCTCGCCGGCCTGCACGAGCAGCGCGGCGTCATCGCCCAGAAGCTTGCGCAAGCGGTGCAGCGTCGTGTTGAGTGATCGATGCGCATAGTCGCTGTCCACGTGCGGCCAGAGCGCATCCGCCAGCCGCTCCAGCTTGACATGCTGTCCGCCGGCGGCGACCAGGACCTTGAGCAATTCCAGGGGACGGCCGGAACGTTTGCCCGATGCCGTAGAGCCGTCGCCTGCGGACTGGAGCCGGAACGCACCGAACGCCCTGATGCGGTAGCGCCACGGCCACGACGGCAGCTGGTAAGGCGGCGGGTCCGGCATCAGTCGGCGCTGCCCGATCAAGCGCCGCACGTACTCCACTTCGATGTGCTCTTCGAGCGCCCGCTGCATGAGTTTAGCGGCGATCTGCGGTTGCCACCACAGATGATAAGTCAGTCCCCGCTCGCGGCCGACCGCCAGCCCGGTGCGCAGCGCCTCGGTGACAGCCGCGGCCTCACCGCGGCCGAGTGCGAATCGGGCGCGGCACAGGCAGGTCATGAAGTCGAAGAACCGGTTATTCAGCGACTGCGTCAGCTCGCAGGCGCGCGCCAGCTCGCGCGCGGCGTTACGTTCATCGGCCGCATCCAACAGCACGTGCACCAGGGCGAGACTTGCCAGGGCCTGAAAGCCTGGCAGGCCGACCTCTTGCGCCGCCCGCGCGGCCGTCTTCAGCTGCTGGTGCGCCAGAAACGTGTCCCCGCGCAGCATCGCATACCAACCGGCGCCGTAGGTCCGCAAGAACACGTCGTAGCGCCGGCCGGCCGATGGCTTGCTTTCAATCTGCGCCAGACAGGACGCCGCGCTCTCCAGGTCGCCGTCGCTGAGCGCTCCGCACAGCGCGTTGGCGAGAAACGTGTCGTTCCACAGACGCACGCCGCTGCGCTCGGCGATTTCCAGGCCACGGCGAGCCGCCTCGAGGCAGCGGATACGATCCCCGCAAAGCATGTAGAAGCTCGACTCGGCCTGCGCGACATTCGCCGCCGAGCCTGGCGAGACCTCCGGCAGAGCGAGCAGCTCGCGCAGCGTTTGCAACAGCCGCTCGCCTGGTGCGAACTGGCCGTTCCACCCCAACATCATCGCAAGCGTGGAATCGAGCGTTATGCGCACATTAGGATCACGCTGCGTTCGACTGATGGCCTGCGTACGCGCGCGCCAGTCGTGCAGATCGGGGTGATCCGGCCGGCGCAGCGCGACGGCGACGAAGATGTTGCAGGTGATGCGCGCCTCGAGGTCCGGCGCCGGCCACTCGGTCAGATTGCGCGTCCAGTGCGTCGCCGCTTCGATCCACGGATCGAGCACCGCATAATCATCGGCGGAGTCGTGCAGTACGGCCTCCAGTACGCCGTTCAGCGCCGCCAACAGTCCGGCGACGTCGACCGGAGATTGCGCCTCGAAGCACCGATAGGCCTGGGTGAACAACTCACGCGCTTCGCGCGGCGCATACGGAAAGCGGCACGCGCCCAACCGATGCAGCATGTGCGGATCGGCGCGAACCTGTGGCTCGGGTAGTGCCCGGATCCATTGCTCCAGCAGCTGCGCCCGGCCTTGCCGCAGCAGTGCATCCGCGCAGCGCGCGATCAGCGCATCCAGGCTCGGCCAGTCCCGAATCCGCATCAGCAGTGCCGCGGCGGCCTCGATGTGCTCGTGTTCGGCGAGCACCTGAGCTGCCCGGCGCTTGCGGCCGTCGATCTCGGTGGGCGATCCGGTCTCTTCGGCGCGCGTCAGGAGGAACTCGCGCAGCAGCGGATGCAGCTGCGAGATCTGCTCGGGCTCGACGTGCAGTACCGTGGCAAGAAAATCGCCGCGTCCCAGATCCAACAGAACGCCCCGCAGGCCCTCATCGA
>VBNY01000352.1 GCA_005877705.1 Gammaproteobacteria bacterium | reverse complement strand
CAACGGTATCGGGATGAGGCGCGAGGAAGCGGTTGCGAACCTCGGCACGATCGCCCGGTCGGGAACGGCCGAGTTCTTCCGCTCGCTGTCCGGTGATCAGCAGAAGGCCTCGCAGCTCATCGGACAGTTCGGCGTCGGCTTCTACTCGGCCTTCATCGTCTCCGAGCGGGTGGAGGTGCTGTCGCGCAAGGCAGGTGAGCCTCCAGAGGCCGGCGTGCACTGGGAATCGCGCGCTGACGGCGAGTTCACCGTAGAGACCGTTACTCGCCCGGAACGGGGTACCGCCGTCACGCTGCACCTCAAGGCGGATGCGCGCGAGTTCGCCGATCCGTTCCACCTGCGCTCCCTCATTCGCCGCTACTCGGATCACATCGGATTCCCGGTGCGCATGCGCAAAGAAGGCGAGGCGTCGCTCGAATACGAAGTGGTCAACCAGGCGAAAGCCCTGTGGACGCTGCCGCGCTCCGAAATCTCAGCCGAGGAGTACCAGCAGTTCTATCAGCACCTCGCGCACGACTTCACCGAGCCGCTCGCCTGGAGCCACAACAAGGTGGAGGGCAAGCGCGAGTACACGAGCCTGCTGTATATCCCCGGACGCGCGCCGTTCGACCTGTGGCAGAAGGAGGCCGCGCGGGGCCTGAAGCTGTATGTGCGGCGTGTGTTCATCATGGACGATGCGGAGCAGTTCCTGCCGCTGTACCTGCGATTCGTCAAGGGCGTGGTCGATTCGAGCGATCTGCCGCTGAACGTCTCGCGTGAGCTGCTGCAGCAGGACCCGCAGGTGGAGGCGATCAGGGGCAGTCTCACCAAGCGCGTGCTCGACATGCTGGCGCGGCTCGCGAAGGACGAGCCGGACAAATACGCGACCTTCTGGAAGGAGTTCGGCGCGGTCCTGAAGGAAGGCCTGGCGCAGGATGCCGCGAACCGGCCGGCGCTGCTGGGGTTGCTGCGCTTCGCCAGCACGAATGAGCCCGGCAACGAGCCCAGCGTGAGCCTCGCGCAGTACGTAGAGCGGATGAAGCCTGGACAGGATCGCATTTACTACATCATCGGCGAGAGCATCGAGGCGGCGCGCTCGAGCCCCTACATCGAGCGGCTCCAGGAGCGGGGCCTCGAGGTGCTGCTGCTGAGTGAGCGCATCGACGAGTGGGTCATGGGGCAGCTGGAGAGCTTCGAGGGCAAGCGCTTCAAGGACGCGGCACGCGGCGATCTCGAGCTCGGCGGGCTCGAGAGCGAAGCGGACCGCAAGCGGCGTGACGCGGAGCTCAAGGAGAGCAAAGGTCTGCTCAAGCGCGTCAAGGACGCTGTCGGGGAGCGCATTCAGGAAGTGCGCGTCAGCGTGCGCTTGAAGGATTCGCCCGCCTGTCTGGTGCTCGGCGAGCACGATGTCGGCGCCAACATGCGGCGCATTCTCGCCGCCGCCGGGCAGCAAGTGCCCGAGTCGAAGCCCGTGCTCGAGCTCAATGTCGGTCACCCGCTGGTGAAGTATCTGGAAGGCGTCGCGGAGGCCGCGCAGTTCAAGGAGCTGGCGCAGCTGCTGTATGACCAGGCAGCGCTCGCCGAAGGCGGCCAGCTCGCCAACCCGGCGGACTATGTGCAGCGCCTCAACCGCCTGCTGGTGCGGCTGGCGGTGCGATGACGACCAGGCCCCCACGGGCGGAGCGCAGCGTGATTCCCGGGCCGGTCGGTGATCTTCAGGCTCTGATCGAGATACCCGAGGCGGCCGACATCGACCCGCACGCAGTCGGCAGCTTCGGCGTGGTCTGCCATCCGCATCCGCTGTATGCCGGGACGCTCGACAACAAAGTTGTCTACACGCTGGCCCGTGCGTTCGAGGAACTCGGTGCGCCTGCGATCCGCTTCAATTTCCGCGGCGTCGGCACGAGTGCGGGCGGCTACGCGGAAGGAATCGGCGAAACCGAGGATACCCTCGCGATCGTTGCCTATGGCCGCGAGCGCTGGCCGCGCGCGGAGCTCTGGCTAGCCGGATTCTCATTCGGCGCCGCTGTCGCGATCCGCGCGGCCGCACGCGCGAACGCGGCGCGGCTGGTGACGGTTGCGCCTGCCGTGGGGCGCGTCAACGTGCAGGACGTTGCGATGCCTTCGTGTCCGTGGCTGATCGTGCAGGGCGATGCCGATGACGTCGTGGAACCGGCAGCGGTGCTCGAGTGGGCGGCGGGGCGCTCACCGGTCCCTACGGTAAGCGTCTTACCGGGCGCCGGACACTTCTTCCACGGCCGGCTGCATGAGCTGCGCGAGACGGTGCTCGCCTTCATGCGCACGGCACCTGAGACAAAAACCCGAAAGGACCGCTGATACGCTCCTTCCGGGCTTTCTTAAGCCGCGAGTGGCGGCAAAAACCAGCTTCTTATTATTAACGGGCTTGTTGTCTTCGATTCACGAGTTGACCATCGCCTTCAGGCTCTTGAGGGGCATGACGCGCACCTTCTTGCTGGCGGGCTTGGCCTTGAACATCATCTTTTGGCCGGTGAACGGATTGATGCCTTCACGCGCCTTAGTGGCGGGCTTCTTCACGACCTTCATCTTCAGCAGGCCGGGCATGGTGAACAGGCCGTTGCCGCGCAGGCTCTTCTTGATCACGCCGCCGAGCGAATCGAACACACCTCCGACTTGCTTGCGCGAGAGCCCAGTGTCTTTGGAAATCTGAGTCAGAACTTCCGACTTGGTCGGTGCGCCACCCTTTTTCGCCATTTTGCGGTACTCCTCGACAAATGTTGTGACTGTGAGCGCGACGCCCCGGCGCCGCGGTAAGGAGAATCGGCGCGGAAAATAGCACATGGGCGCGCTTTCGCAAGCGTTTTTTCGCATCGCGCGACGCTGAAATGCCTTTTTTTTAAGGGTTTCCCGCTCCCCCTGGGCAGGCGATCGAGCTTTGACACACCTTGACAAGCCTCGTGCGGCAATTGTGGACGCTGAATTTCATGGTCCGTGGTCGTCTCAGCGTGGCGGCGCGCGTGCGTCGCTGACGTCGCTTCAAGCGAAGTGAGCGCGCGCCAATGCTGCGACTCTCGGTGCGATGTGGCTGCTAAGAGTGTGTTTCGTAACACCGCCGGCGGTCGGCAATCGCCGTGCCTGCGGCGCGCAGTGCCTGGAATTCAGCCAAAAAACGTCATGTGCGCACTGCACAGAAACAGAGCGTGCGCGTCTCTTAGGGTCAATGGAGGAGTATGAGGATGGCCTGGATCGCGATGCCGGCCCACAGCGGCGACAGATCGAGCCCCGCGACTGCTGGAATCAGTCTTCGCAATGGCCGCAACACCGGCTCGCACAGCGTCGCGAGCACCGACTGCAGCGGCGAGTAGCCGCCCGGCGCAATGAGGCTCA
>VBNY01000351.1 GCA_005877705.1 Gammaproteobacteria bacterium | reverse complement strand
ATTGTTTTGACGCCGTGTCGTTCCGCCGGGATTGCCTTGCCGTCTCGGGTCGCGGCCGGCGGCCGGCCGGTCGGGATGCCCAGCATGCCGGGGATACTGGGGCCGAGGACGTCGGCATCCACGAGCCCGATGCGCCCCCCGAGTCGCTGCAGCACGAGGGCCAGATTGACGCTCACGGTCGACTTCCCGACGCCGCCCTTACCGCTGCCGATGGCGACGATATGGCGGATCCCGGGCAGTTTCTCAGGATCGGCCTGGGGCGACGCGCCCGGGGCCCCGGCTTGATGTGTGGCCGTGTGATTCATGGTTCATCCTTCCGCTGGGTCGCACTCAACGGCCTTTGCTAGACCTGAATCTCGATATCGGTCCCCGTCAGCCGAACGTTGTAACGGGCGATGCCTTGGCGCGCGGGAGGGCCGGACCTCGCCGGTTCGGATGTTGAACTTCGCGCCGTGCCACGCGCAGGTCACCTGGTCACCTGCGACCGTGCCTCGAGACAAAGGCCCATCTTTATGCGTGCAGGTGTCCTCGAGGGCGTAGAAGTTGCCATCAATGTTGAACAGGGCGAGCCGCTTGCCGTGGACGTCGACCCGTCGGGCCTGACCGGGCGAGAGTTCGTCTGCCTTGGCGACTTTCAAAAACTCAGCCATAGGTTGATCCTCCAAATCCCAGGCCCCGATGCTGCATACGACGCCAGATGCAAGCGTGGCGCTGCTCGTCAACATCCTTCCACCTCGTCACTTCCTGGTGGAGGTCTTTGACGAGCCTAGGCCCACGACCTGTTCCCAATCATGCATTACGCATGAATCGGAAACGGCACACGTGGCCCCCTTGCGCCATGCACTCGTGAAGCTCGACGCGGCTGCCGGTAGAGGCCGACAGCAGCGCGAGATCGAAGTGGCAGATCTGCGGGTTCTGCATCGCGAGCTTATGGAACACGCAGTTGTCTGCCTCGATCGTCGGTGCACCGCCCACATCCTTCGCCAGGTGCGCGTCATAGCCGAGCTCGTCCATCAGTGCCGCGAGCTGCTGCACTCTCTGCCGCGGGTTCTTCGTCTCGGAGAAGCGGTTGCGCAGCTGCGCCGCGACCACGGAGGCGATGCGCCTGAGTCGCGCGCGCAGGCCCGCCGCGCCGTGCTCCCGCGCCATCGCATCGATCAGCAACTGCGCAAACCACGAGTAGTGGCGCGGGAACGCCTCCTTGCCCACATCGGTGAGTCGGTAGAGCTGTTGCGGGCGTCCGCCCGAAGGGCGCATCGCGCCAGGACCGACGAACCCGTCGCGCATCAGCGCCGCGAGGTGCTGGCGCACTGCAGTGCGCGTAACCACGAGGTTTCGCGACAGCTCATCCACGCTCAGCCCCGCCTTGTTCCTCAGAAGCTGCCGCAGCAGCTGCTTCTGGCGGTCACGGAGCACTCCGACCATAACGATCCTTCTCCACCCGCGAGGGGCTTTTGGCATATTAACCATGCTTTAGTGTTTTTGCACTCATAATCAAGGGTCTCGCGTTTCAAATCTAAGGAGATGTGCCGATGAGACTGCGAAGACTCGGGCTCCTCGCACATCTTCTCGGTGCCTAACGTGGTGGATGCGCGCCTCGACTGCGGCGGACTTGAAAGCGGTGCCGGAGTGCGTGCGTTGGGATCGTCGCGAGGGCTTGGAAGCGGGGATCAGAGTCCGGATAGGGCTGGGGGCGGTCAGCTAATCGAGCCTGCACGCGATCCTGACGGCTTCGAAAGGCGAAATCGGGCGGTTTCTGTACACGACGCGCGCGCCGCTCCCGGGCATGCTGCCGTTGGAGGACATCGCGTTCCAGCTCGTGGCTCTGCCGCCGATTTCATCCAAACGCACGGAACCGTGGATAGCGGGAGTGCTGCAGACGGTCGATGCGGCATGGCTCGTGGTCGATCTCGCCGATCCCGCATGCGCGGAACACTTGCTGGCGATCTGTACGGAGCCTGCGCAGCGCAGAATCACGCTGAGCGATCGCTGGCCCGACCTCAGCGCCGACTCCGACACTCAGCGCCTGCTTCGCAAGTAGAACGAGGCCAAGCGCGCGGCGCCGAGCAGGTGCCCGACCCGTTTCGGGCCCAAGTCCCCGCCCTCCTCGGCGCGAACAAGAACGATATCCAGGGCTGACGTAGCGACCGCACATGCGTTAACTACCACACAGTTACGCCATCCAGTAGTTCGGGGATTTTCCTACTGCATGGACGAGATGCGAGCGATGCGGGGACGCTTTGCCGTATGGCAATCGCGGAGCGCAGCGACCTTCACGACTGCCCTCATGCCCCGTACTCCCGGTTGCCGAGGATCGCGAAGGCAATCTCTTCTACAACCTCAATCACGGCCCGCAGCGGTTGCTGGATAAACGAAGGCCCCGCGGTGTCCTGAGGGAAAGCCCAGGGGGCGGGGCCTCGTACCGAGATCCTCAGCTGGGCCCGGAGTACCCGGGAGCGGAGGACTCGTTAGACGGTGATATAACCGTCTTGGGTAAGAGCCTGGACCCTTTTGAGGACACATTCAAGCTCTACCTTGAGCAGCGTGCACAGGCGGTAAACGCGGCTTGCACCGCGCGGCGCCCGCGGCCGATATCCGCAACGCATGAGACTGGAATGTCCACCATAACGACGAAGCCCCGCGCAAAGGCCGGGCTCCGAACGCCTCGGCCGTGAGCACCGGGGCGAGGGTCTATCAATTCGCAGCGGTTCAGGCGTTTGCGTGCCGCCACTCCCGCAGTTCATCGTAGATTTTATAGAGCTCCTCATAAGCTCAGCACAATGCCAACCATGCCTCATTTGACTCGTCGCGTGGTTTATCCTTCGCTCGCGCTCGCGTCGACGGAATGCTGCAGGTAGGCTGGGAACACGAGCATCGTTCCGTCCTTCACTCTCACGACGGCCCGGTCGGTATTCTCGGCCGTGAGCTCGACGACCGGTGGCCGGATAATCCCGGTCTG
>VBNY01000350.1:595-3860 GCA_005877705.1 Gammaproteobacteria bacterium | reverse complement strand
CGGGCCGTGAAGCTGACGTCTGCGCGAGCGCCGCTCAGTCCGTACGCACCTGCGCGGCTCCAGCCGAGATGCGAAGGGCCCACAGTTGCTTTCGGATCCGCAGCCCAGTGGAGGTCGCCCGTCACATTCATCATCGAGAACTTGCGCTTGCGGTCCTCGAGGTTGATGTCGTCGAGGTGCGCGTCGAGTCGCGTGACCCCGCCGTCTGCGACATCCAGCGCGCCGCTCGCGCCTCCGGCCGTAGTCAACGCTCCGAGAGCGGTCGTCGCCAGGGTCAGCTGCGCGAAGCTGCGGTACGCTGCGGGCAATGTCATGTTGCGGACGTCGACATGTGCCCGGGTGATGCCGGGGTGCGCGCCGAGCGTCACTTGACCCTGCGCGTGCGCCTCGATGAGGTTTTTCTGGGACACCTGCAGCGCGCCGATCTCCCATGTCTGTCCCCCATCGAAGCTCACCTGCGTCCGCAAGGTCAGAGGGTTCGCGGTGAAGTCGAGCAGGACGGGCCCGGCAAGTGTCTGACCGCCCGAGCCGTCAAGCTCGGCCTCGATCGTGAGGTCGTCGCCCTTGCGCACGAGCGTGCCCGTCGCTGATCCGGCAACGCTCTGCGCCACCACTGTTCCGTCCTGGTTGGAGAAGCTCAGATCCGCGGCGCGCGCCGCAAACTCCAGCGTCAGGCTGCTCGGGCAGAAGACGGCAGCGCCGCGCGCGTCCATGCGGCCATTGAGGGAGTAGGCGTCCGGCAGCCGGATCCAGGGCGCTGCCAGCGCACGAGCTCTAACCAGGTCGATAGCCTTCGCATCAGTGCTGAGCGACCAGCCGGCCGAGCCGACCCTGCCCGACAAACGGACCCGCCCGCCCGCGACCGGCAGATCTGCGGCGCTGAAGGACAATATCTTGTGCTCGGTGTTGTAGCCCGCAGATGCCGCAGCAGTGATCGAGCCGAGGGGCCCGCCGTGGCCCGATAGCTCTCCCCGGCGGCAGACGAACTCCGGCTCCTTCACTAGGAGATCAGTGCAGATCAGCTCGAGAGCGGTGTAGGCCCCCGAGGGCCGCTCCAGCCGCAGACGGCTCACCCGTGCGAGCGCCACCGGCGTGGGGCTCGCACTGAGATCCAGAGCCACCGTGGCTCCGGACGCCTGCCCGCCCGGCAGAGAGACTTCTCCGACCTCGAGGACGATACGGTCCACCGCGGCGCCATCGTGCGGGGCACCCGCCAGCACGAACGCTGTCAAAGCTTCCCGGACCCAGGGCCTGGGCGCGCCGAGAAACCGGAGCCTGCCCGGGAACAGGGTCCATGCTCGAGCATTTGAGCTCCTCGTGTCCCGGCGGCGTGTGTGAGGGTGGCGTGTTAGACTCGAATAATCCAAGCGTGACACCCGTTTCTCGCCCTTTTGTGAGGCGCGACACGCAAAATAGCAGCCAAGTACCTGGCGCAAGAAAACTTTCACAATTCTGTAACCTTGCTGACGCCCGTGGGCCCGAGGCTGTGGCGGCATGAAAGCGAGCAGCTTCAATGCGTTCATGGCGCGCGTCGATGCAGCCGAGTACAGCCTCTGCCGCAAGCTGAATCGCGGCGCATCATTCGCCATTCCACGGCGGGTGTTCCAGATGGCCAGCCGTCTCGGCGACGGAATCATCTGGTACCTCGTGATCGTGCTGCTGCCGATCCTGTACGGGCCAATGGCGGTGAAGCCCGCCGTTGTCATGGCGCTCACCGGCACTCTCGGGGTCGCGATTTACAAGCTCCTGAAGCGCGTCTTTGTGCGCGAGCGGCCGTTCATTACCCACTCCACGATCGATCTGGCCATGGTGCCGCTCGACCGCTACAGCTTTCCTTCCGGCCACACGCTGCACGCCGTCTCCTTCGCGTGGCAGGCCACGGTGCACTTCCCGGAGCTCGGCTGGGTTCTGGTGCCGCTCGCGGCCTTGATTGCCGCCTCTCGGGTAGTGCTCGGACTGCATTATCCGACGGACGTGCTCGCCGGAGCCGCCATCGGCGCTTCGCTCGCCGAGCTCGGCATTTCCGTGGTTTGAGAACCGGCCTAGCGCCGGAACCGGCATGCTCTCTAGCGGGCAAAAACGACGTTTTTTGCCCGCGGGCCGTGAACAGCTCTAGACGCGCTCGCTGAAATGGCCACAGGCCATTTCAGCCAATGGACCAACATGCGGGTCCTTTTCGTTTCCGACGTGTACTTTCCGCGTGTCAACGGAGTGTCGACGTCGATCAGGACCTTCCGTCAGGATCTGGCGAGCTGCGGGGTCGAGACGCTTCTCGTAACACCGCTGTACGACTCGGGCGGTGTGAGCGACGAGCCTGGCGTGTTGCGCGTGCCGGCCACCCCCGTGCCGCGCGATCCGGAGGACCGTCGCATGCACTGGGGCGCTCTCATGGGCACGCTCCGTGGTCTACTCCCGCGTGACATCGACGTAGTCCACATCCACACACCGTTCATCGCGCACTACGCGGCAACCCGCTTCGCCAAGCGAGCGAACATCCCCTGCATCGCCACCTACCACACGTTCTTCGAGGAGTATCTGCATCACTACGTCCCGGTGCTGCCGCGTCGCATCGGACGGTTCCTCGCCCGCAGCTTCACACGTTCACAGTGCGACGACGTGCAAGCGCTGATCGCCCCATCCGAACCCATGCGCGACGTGCTTCTCGAGTACGGAGTGTCGACGCCGGTGCATGTCGTGCCTACGGGATTGGCGGCGGACCGCTTCCTGCCAGGGGACGGCAACCGCTTCCGCACTCGAGCGGGCCTGCCGCTCGAGAGGCCGCTGGTCACTTACATCGGCCGCGTGGCGCACGAAAAGAACATCGACTTTCTCGTCCACACGTTCCGCAAGGTGCGTGAGTCCGTGCCCGGCGCGCTGCTCGTCATCGCCGGCGAGGGGCCCGCGCGCGCGCCGTTGCGGCAACTCGTCGTCAGCTTGGGGCTCGAACGTGACGTGCACTTCGCAGGCTACCTCGATCGCGACACGGCATTGCTCGATTGTTATGCCGCAGCGAACGTGTTCGTGTTCGCATCCCGCACCGAGACTCAGGGGCTCGTGCTGCTCGAAGCGATGGCGCAAGGCGCGCCGGTTGTCTCGACCGCCGAGCTCGGCACGCGCTCGATTCTCACGCCCGGCTGCGGCGCGCTGATCGTCGAGGAGCGCACAGACACCTTCGCCGCGGCCGTCACGCGCGTCCTGCAGGATCGAAGCCTGCAAACAGAGCTTGCCGAGCACGGGCGCACGTACGCACGCACATGGTCCTCCG
>VBNY01000350.1:0-566 GCA_005877705.1 Gammaproteobacteria bacterium | reverse complement strand
TGACCTACTGCGTCGCCAGCGCGCGACAGCGATTGCCGGCCAACCGTTCTGCGTTACACTTTCCAACAGACGACCGTCTGGAGGTGGCATGGCGGCGAAGCGAGCGTTGATCGTCGACGACTCCAAGTCCGCGCGCCTGTTCCTGGCGCGCATCCTCGAGAAGTACGAGATCGGTGTCGATAACGCCGACAGCGCCGAGGCGGCAATCCAGTACCTCGCGAGCCACAGCCCGGACGTGATCTTCATGGATCACCTGATGCCGGGCATGGACGGCTTTCAGGCCGTGCAGGCGATCAAGAACAATCCGCGCACGGCGACTATCCCGATCATGATGTTCACCTCGGACGATGGTGAGCTGTATCTCGGCCAAGCACGTGCGCTCGGCGCGGTCGGCGTGCTGCCGAAGCAGATCAAGCCGACGGACGTCTCGAAGGTGTTGTACCAGCTGCACCTCGTGCCCGAGCGGCGCAGCGATGCGCAAGCGACGTTCCAGACGCTCGACCTGCCCGCCGAAGAAGCCGAAGAGCAACCGCTCGCACAGCATTCCGCAGACATCTCGGGTGTCA
>VBNY01000349.1:1627-7109 GCA_005877705.1 Gammaproteobacteria bacterium | reverse complement strand
CAGCATCGTCGCGCAGACGTTCGCCGAGCTGTGGCCCGGCTCGACTCGGCACCTGGTCTTGATCTCATCCACCGGGACGTCCTTCGGGACCACGGAGCCGGCCGGCTCACCCGGTTCAGCCAAGGCGCTCGCGCCGAGCTGGCTCATCGACCTCGCGCAACTCACGGACCCCATCGATGCTGACTCTGCGTTCATGCGCGACTGGTGGCGAGAGTCGATGAGAGTCAATCCGGAGTTCTTCGTGAGCCGCCAGCGGCGCGACGCGGCCGCGATTCCAGCGCGCGTGTGGCGCGCTATCGCGGACCAGAGCCTGGTGGGCGTTGATCTGCGCTCCATGCTGCCACGGGTGCAGGCGCCGACCCTCCTCATTTGGGGGGCTCGCGATACACTCGTCGGCGACACCGGCCGCGATGCGCTGCGCGCCGGCCTTGCGACAGTCGAAGTGCGGACGTTCGGTTCGCTCGGACATGATCTTTTCTGGGAAGATCCGCAAGCGGTCGCCGGCGTCATCAGTGAGTTCCTGGCGAAGAAATAGCAATGGGCGTGGGACCCGAGGGGGCGTTACGACGACGGAGTATGACGAGGCGCCGCTGCGCCTGTTTCACCTGCGGGTTGCCGTCGGCAGCGCGGGCGGGGTGTTCAGCGATGGTTTTGGACTCGGGATCGTCGGCATCTGCCTGAGCCGCGCCGCCTCGCAGCTCGGCTTGACGCCGCTGTGGATGGGCCTGCTGGGCGGCGCCTCCCTTGCCGGCCTGTTCGCCGGAGCACTGCTGACAGGACCTGCGGCAGATCGCTGCGGGAGACGGCGGATCTTCGCTTATAACATGGCGATTCTCGGCGTGCTGTCCGTGCTGCAGGTCTTCATCGGCTCCGGCGCGCAGCTGCTGGCGCTGCGCCTCGCCATTGGATTCCTGCTCGGCACCGACTACGTCGTCAGCAAGGCGCTGCTGACTGAGTTTACGCCTCGCCGGATCCGCGGGCGGGTTCTGGGACTGCTGTCGGTCGCCTGGGCGGGTGGCTATGCCTGCGCCTATTTTGTCGGCTTCGCACTGGCCGGAGTCGATCAGGAGTCCTGGCGCTGGATGCTGCTGTCGAGCGCCGTTCCCTGCCTGCTGGTATTGCCGCTCAGAGTCACCATCCCGGAGTCGCCGTTGTGGCTGACGAATCACGGCTATGGCGAAGCTGCCGCGCGCATCGTGCGCGCCAGGCTCGGTAGCGGCGTGGCGCCTCCCGTGAGAACGCCCATGGCTCCGACCAGTCGCGGCCGCTGGCGACAGCTCGTGTCGCCTGCCTGGCGTCGGCGCACATTTGTGGCCTGCGCATTCTTTACCTGTCAGGTCATCCCCTATTTCGCCGTGGGCACCTTCGTATCGCAGGTGATGTCCGCGGTGAACCTCAAGAGCGGCTACCTGGGCGGCCTCATCTACAATCTCTCGCTGCTGGGGGGAGCCATCCTGGGGCTGAGCGTGGTGGACCGACTCTCACGCAGGAGCTTCCTGATCGGAAGCTTCGGCATCCCGGCGGCAGCCATGCTGGTCCTCACCGTATGGACGGGGATCCCCACGGTTGCAATGATCGTGCTGTTCGCCGTGTTCGCGGGCGTTCTGTCAGCGGCTTCCAACCTCGTTTACGTGTACCTGCCCGAGCTTTTCCCCACCGACCTTCGGGCTTCAGGTATCGGGCTTGCCATCGCCTCCAGCCGCATAGGATCTGCGATCAGCACGTTCCTGCTGCCCGTCATCGTCGCAGCGTACGGCATCCGGACGGCGCTGGGCGCGTGCGTCGCCGTGCTGGCGGTCGGCGCCTTGGTCTGTCAACGGTGGGCGCCGGAGACGCGGCATGTTGGACTGGCGGCGCTCGATCAACTCGCGGCGACGCATTCCAATGACGCCAACACGCAGGACATGCCGCGTTGGGGGGTCAGCTCATGATCAGGAGATTTCGCTCGATGAATTCCTTATGGTCGCAGTCCGCGCTGCTGGTCGTCGTGGGAGCCTGGTCAAGCAGCGCATCAGGTGTTGCAGCATCCGAGATACTGCCGGTTGCCGAGATGATGGCCGGTCATCGAGGCGCAACGCCTGTTGATAACCAGGCTTATTTGCCTGGCGATGGCGCCGAGGTGGCACCGGCGTTCTCCGCGACCCTGCACATTGCGCAGACGCAGATGCAGACTGCACCGGAGCTCACGCACCCAATCCTCGAGGGCCGCGACGCGCGGCTCTTCCCCGGCGTCACGCTCGCGTTCTTTACGCTCGGTGACATTCTAGTGCCGGCGCAACGCGGGGAGATGGTAAAGGAATCGACCGCGGGCAAGACGCCGAGCTACTGGCGCATGATCCCGCAATTCGGACGAATCTGGCGCGAAAGAGGGGACGTTGGCGGTTGGTCGCGCGCGGCGTTTCCACTGATGCTGGTCAACGATACGGAAAACCACGCTCATCAAGGGCTGGCGACGTTCCTGTACCAGGATGGAGCAGTGAGTGAGCTGCGCTTCCAGTTCGTGCAGCAGACGGCACCGTACCTCTTGAAGCAGCACTTCGTCACCTGGGGATCGGCGCATGTTGAGTTGGCGGGACCCGGGCCGGGGGAGCTGGATGCACTTCGAGCGCAGGCCAAGGCCGAACTCGGGCACCGGCTGCCGAGCAAACCCTGGAGTGCTCTGCTCAAGGAGGTGGCTGCCGGCACGCTGGACGGCTTCGGTGGGCCCCTGTATGCAAAATGGATGGTCGCGGCTGCCTTGGTGCGCGACGGCACCTTGTATTACCAGGATGTGCAGACTCCCTACGGCCCTTATCCCTATCCGCTCGAGATGCGATTCGGGGTCCGCTCGGTGATGAAGAGCGTCGCTGCGCCGCTGGCGCTGTTACATCTCGCACAGGTCTATGGCCCCTATGTTCTCACTCTGAAGATCGGCGATTACGTTTCCGGCCTGGATCCCAAGTACCGCCGCGTGCGGTTCATCGACGCCGCCAATATGGCCAGCGGCTTTGGCGGCACGGGCAGCTGGAAGACCAACCCCAATGACATCGACGACGGCTACCTCGGAGGCGACTACGACGCTTGGTATAGGGCGCCTTCCCACGAGGAGAAGATCAAGCAGATAGCCAGGAACCTGCGCCCCTATCCGTGGGAGCCGGGCACGGTCATGCGCTACCGCGACCAGGATTTCTACCTGCTGGGCGTCGCGATCGACCGGTTCCTGAAGTCCGTTCGGGGACCTGAGGCCGATGCCTGGGAGATGTTGCAGAGCGAAGTATTCGCGCCGATCGGTATCGCGCATGCCCCGGCCGTGAGGACTCGCGAGGCGGGGGGCAAGGAGGGGATCGTTTGGTTCAACGCCGGTTACTACCCCTCCCTGNGGTCAACAGATCCTGCACCGGCGACTCACCGAGGAGCTGCTGACGGCGCAGGATGCGATCGTGAAGCAGGGTGACGCATCAGTCGGTCGGCCGCCGCTGGAGGAGGACAGCGGTCTTTACAAGATGGGCTTTCATTTCACACCGTATGTCGGCAGCGCTAGCCACAAGCGCTACTACCTGCCGACCATGTCAGGCTCGGGCGAGAACGAGGTCATCCTCTACCCCAACCGCCTCATTTCGATCCGGATGGCCAAGGCAGCCGAGCTGCCGAAAGGGGAGAAGGCCAGCTCCGCCGACGGCCCTGTGACGATCCGCGCCGTCGATCGGCTGGCGCCCTTCTAACCGCATACGGAAGCTGCCCCCGGCTGGGATCCTGGTCGTCTTTTAGCCCGGGAACGCAACTTGCTTAGGGCCACAAGGGTCGAGCCCTTTCGTGCGGTTGCATACGGTGCCGGAGTCGATGGACCTGGTGTCGTCGCGAGATTTCATGGCGCAGAGCCACTTGCCGTCAGGTCTTTGGCGACGATTGGCTTTGATCGTGCTGCCGTGTCTCGCCCTGATCGGCTTGCAGGGCTATCAGGCGCTCAGCCTCGGTCCTGACCTCACTAACAACCGCGAGCTGGTGGTCCGCGCCTTCGACGTGATTACCACGGCCGAGGCGCTCGACCGCGCAATGCAGGAGGCCGTGCGCGGCCAGCACGGTTACCTGATTACGGGCGATGACGCGCATCTTGCCACGTACCGTAACGGAACTCACAAGGTCCCGGCTCTCATCGCGACGCTCGCGCGCCTGACCGCGAACAATCCGCAACAAGGGCGCCGGCTGTCGGAGCTCGAACGTGGGATCACCGTCGAGTTGGCGCAACTCGAGCGCGGCCTCGAGGCGCGCGAGCGCGCTGGTTCCAGCGCAGCACTAGAGATCGTGCAAACGAATGTCGGACGCGATGCGATGGCGGCCATCAGTAGCCTCATCGAGTCGATGATCACGACAGAGAATGCGCTTCTCACACAACGGCTCGCGCGCGCCGCCGAAGCCACGCGCAGTTCGACTTACAGCGCGCTTGTCGGCGGCGCCGTCGCATTCGCCGTCATGCTGCTGGGTATCGTGCTCACGCTGGTGACCTTCCGTAACGCCGACCGCCTGGGCGCCGAGCGGCGCGCGAGCGAGCAGCGCTTCCGGTTATTCGTTGACGGCGCCGCCGATCACGCGCTCTTCATGCTCGACCCGCAGGGCCGCATCGTCGATTGGAACGCCGGCGCGCAACGCCTCAAGGGCTATTCCGCCGATGAAATCACGGGTCAGCATTTCTCGCGCTTCTTCACGGAGGAAGACCAGAAAGCAGGGCTGCCGCAGCACGTGCTGCAGGTGGCCGCGCGGGAGGGAAAGTTCGTGGCCGAAGGGTGGCGCGTGCGCAAGGACGGAAGTCGCTTCTATGCCAGCACAGTCGTGACGGCTCTGCATGATGCCAAGGGTCAACTGATCGGATTCGCCAAAATTGCCCGCGACGTGACCGAGCGCGCGCAGCACCAGGAGGCGTTGGAACAGGCACGAGCGGCGCTCGCGCAGTCTCAGAAAATGGAGGCGCTCGGGCAGCTCACCGGCGGCATGGCGCACGATTTCAACAATATCCTGCATGTGATCAAAAACGCCATCGAGATCGTGCAAGCCCGCGTTCCGGCACTGGACCCTTCCGCGGTCAAGTACCTGGAGATGGCGAAGCGCAATGCGGATCGCGCGGCGGGCGTAACGCGCCGGCTGCTCGCATTTGCCCGGCGGCAGCCTCTCGACCCGAAAGCAATCAGCCCGAACAACCTGATCCAAAACATCAGCGACCTGCTGCGCCACGCCGTTGGCGAAGGCATTGACATTGAGATCGTGCTCGGCGCCGGCGTATGGGCCATTGCGGCCGACACCAACCAGCTCGAGACGGCGATCTTGAATCTCGCGGTCAATTCCCGAGACGCCATGCAACGCAGCGGCAAGCTCACCATCGAGACCGCAAACACGTTCCTGGACGAGGCCTACGTCGCGACCCATCCCTATGTGAAGCCGGGTCAGTACGTGATGATGGCGGTGAGCGATACGGGAGTTGGAATGACCAAGGAGGTCGTTGCAAGGGCTT
>VBNY01000349.1:0-1577 GCA_005877705.1 Gammaproteobacteria bacterium | reverse complement strand
TACAGCGAGCCCGGTGAAGGGACTACGGTGAAGCTGTATTTGCCGCGACACGGGACGAAGGACGCCGCGCTGCTCGTCGAAGCTCAGCCCGTTCTTCAGGCGGCAAGCGGTGAGACGGTGCTCGTGGTGGAGGACGACGACGATGTCCGCGTCTTTGCCGGAGAAATGCTCGAGGAGTTGGGTTACCGGGTGGTTACTGCGCCGGATGCCGCCACCGCCCTCAAGATGTTTGAAAAGCAGCCGGACATCGACCTGCTGTTCACCGATATCGGATTGCCCAATGGCATGAACGGCCGGCAGTTGGCTGACGAAGTGCTGCGGCGCCGGCCGCAGATGCCTGTGCTATTTACGACGGCCTACGCGCACAACGCCATCGTGCATCACGGCCGGCTCGATCCCGGCGTCAACTTGATCGTGAAGCCGTTCACGCGTGCCGAACTCGCAAACAAGGTGCGGCTCGCGCTCGGGCGGGTCGCCCAGAGCGCAGCTCGCTGATTGCTCGTGCGTCATGCCAGAGATTCCTCCACCGCCGCCGCGGCCGACAACAGACGGCGGTCCCAGCCGTGCAGGCCGAAAAGGGTGAGGCCGACGGGTGCCGTGCCCGGCTCATGGCACGGCACGCTGACGGCGCAGCCGTCAAGAAAATTCACGATACTCGGATTTCGCAACACCAGCGCGTTGAGGCGCGCGTAGGCTTCATCGGTGGCGAGCTCCGCAAGCGTCGGAGCCGTGATCGGGACCGTGGGCATCAGGAGCGCATCGAACGGGGCGGCTCGCGGCGTGACCCGCTCGATGAAGCTCGCACGTTGCCGACAGAGGTGGAGATGATCTGCGGCCCCCTGGTCCCGGCCACGCAGGATGCGTGTCAAGACGCGGGGGTCGTAGCGGCCGCTGTCCGCCGCGATGAGAGTTCGATGCCAGGCGTACGCCTCAGCGGCGGCGAAGCCTCCCTTGCTGTTGATTTGCGGCAGCTCCTGCAGCTCCGGGATGGTGATTTCGCGCAACTTCGCGCCGGCGCCCGCCAGGACATTCAGCGCCCGCTCGAAGCTCGCGGCGACATCGGCGGCAATCGAGTCGAGCACGTACGAGCGCAGCACTCCCAAGCGCAGATCTCCGAGGGCCATGCTCGGCAACTCGGCATCCGGCTCGCCTGCAAGCACGGCATCCAACGCCGCGCAACAGGCGACGGAATTGGCGAGCGGTCCGACGGAGTCCAGGCTCGGGGACAGCGGATAAGCGCCGCTGAGCGGCACTCTGGCGGCCGTGGGCTTGAAGCCCACGATTCCGCACAGCGCCGCGGGAATCCTGCACGAGCCGCCGGTGTCGGTGCCCAGCGCGCCGAATGACATGCCATCCGTGACCGAGACTGCCGCACCGGAGGAAGAGCCGCCGGGGATCGTGCCGCTCGCGCGGTTCCACGGATTGAGCGGCGTTCCATAGTGGGGGTTTACGCCCAGCCCCGAGAACGCAAACTCCGTCATGTTGGTTCGTCCGATGACGATGAACCCCGCGGCCCGCAGGCGCGCGACCGCCACAGCATCGCGCGTCGCGGGAACCGCGCCGCGCAGCACTACCGA
>VBNY01000348.1:1673-7667 GCA_005877705.1 Gammaproteobacteria bacterium | reverse complement strand
CCGCACCTGAAGCGCAGCGCTCGTCTTCGCGCTGCGCGGCAGCAGATGCTCGCTGTTGGAGTCGTCGCTCAGATTCAGCGGCTCCATGCGCGTGAGCTGGCCGCCGATCTTCCAGGCACGGTTATGCCAGTCCGCCTGCAGCTCGGCCCCGCGAATGCGCGCCCGGGCGACGTTCTGGGGCAGGAAGCTCGTCGTTGTCGCATCGAACGCGAACGCGATGAGCCGGTCGATCGTCGTCTGATAGGCATGCAGCGACCACCGCAGGGCGCCCGTCGAGCCGTCGGCGCCGAGCTCCGCGGATCTGGAGGTCTCCGGCAGCAGGCTGCGGTTGCCGAAACCGGGGTAATACAGCTCGTTGAAGGTCGGAGCACGGAACGCGGTGCCCCAGGTCGCCGTGAGGCGCTGGCGCTCCCCGAGCTTGCGAGTGATCCCGAAGTTCTCGGTGACATGGTTTCCGAACTGTGAGTTGTCCTCGAGCCGCGCGCCGGCCAGCGCGGACCAGGCGGCGAGCTCACCGCGCAGCTCCGTGAACACGCCCCTCGTATGGCGAGACGTGAGGTCGTAGGGCGTATCGCTGTCGATGCGGTCGTTCTCGTAGTCCGCGCCGCTGATCACACGCAGGGCGGGGGTGGCCTGGCCGTCGATCTGCAGGCTTGCGCTGTCACGCGTCGTGTCGAAGCGGCTGCTCGGGTCGCGGTCGAGGAAGTTCTTCTGCACATCCACGTTGCGACCTGCCGTCAATCGGGCGTGCCAGGCATCGGTCACGGACCCGTCGAGATGGAGCGAGGTCACGCGCTCGGTGAATTGCGTGTTGTTCGTAAAGTCGCCGTCGAAGGCGGTCCAGCCGTCGGCGATGAGCGAATCGAGCCGCGCGGTGAGCCGTTCGCTGAGGCGCACGCCCGCACTGAGCGAGCCGGAGTGGTTGTGGAATCCATCCGGGTTCGGATTCGGCGCGTCGAGGAAGCAACCCGCATTCGCCGCGAGGGCACCCGGCAGGCAGGTGCTGATCCCACGCGTGGTGAGCGTGTCGCCGCTGATACTCGCCCACGCGCGCTCGCCGCGCGCCTGCAGGTCAGCCGTGAACTCATGCGTGTCGTGACTGCCGTCCATGACGCTGCCGCCGGCCGCGAAGCCGGGCTGCGACGGGTGCCGCGTGAAGATCTGGACGACGCCGCCGACCGCATCGGAGCCGTACAGCGTCGATCGCGGCCCGCGCACGATCTCGATGCGGTCGATCTGCTCGAGCGGGATGAGCTCGAACGGCTCAACGCCCAGCGTCGCCGAGCCGACGCGCGTGCCATCGATCAGCAGCAGCGTGTGATCGGCGGATGCGCCGCGCAGGAACAGCGAGCTCGCCTTGCCCAGGCCGCCGGTGTTGTCGATGTTGACTCCGGCCAGATCGGCCAGCAGATCCTGCAGGGAGGAGACCTGGCGCGACTCGATATCCTCGCGCGTCAACACCGTCGAGGACCAGAAAGAGTCCGCGACCGGCTCCTCGATGCGTGAGGCGGTGACGACCACCTGCGAGTCGTCGGCCGGCCAGGATGCGCCGGACAGGAGAGCGAGATACAGAGCAAGCGCGCCTTGCGCGCCGCGGCGCGCGCTGAGACCCGTTGACATTGGCAGCTCCTCGAATTGCACACACCCGTGCCCGAGGCGCCGTGGGTGAGGGAGCTGGCGGCAGTGCGTCCTTGCCGGGCGCATGGCTGCGACCAGCATCGCCCGCCGCGACGCCATCGGTCCCGCGTGAGGCCGGTCTCCGGGCTCTCGAGCTGGAGAATCACTCCGGCGGACCGCCTTCCCGCGCCCTTCGGGCGCAGTGGCCTGTGGTCCGCTTGGTTCTCGATTACCGTTGCGGGGGCAGCGCCGGCTTTGGACGAATCCGCACCGGACTTCCCGTTTTCCTCACCCTTGCGCACGCTTGGAAACAAGCGATGGATCGTGCGCGCGGGCGAGCACCTCACGCGGCGCCAAGCGTGCCTGCGAAGCCTGCCCGGCGTCAAGGCGGACGAAAGTCACGCCTTTCGGGCGCCGCCGCCGCCCCCACTGCCTGCATGGCATGATGGCGGCCGTAATCTGCAACCCCGGGGGGGCCATCACGCGTCTCAACACAATGGCGGAGACGGTCAGCTACGCGGGCGTGGCGCCGTTCGTGCTGTGCCTGCTCGGAGTGGGAATGCTGCCCGGCTACGAGGAGCGCGAGCTCGCGCAGCGCATTGCCATCGCGTACGGAGCCGTCGTGCTCGCCTTCGCCGGCGCCGTGCACTGGGGGCTCGCGTTGGCGGGACGCTTGCCGTGGACCCCGTTGCGCATCGGGGGCGCGGTGTTGCCGGCGCTCCTGGGTGCGGCCGCGGCGGTGCTCGGCGGGCAGCGGGGTCTCGCTCTGCTGGTGGTCGGGTTCGGCTCGTTCTGGCTGTATGAGCACCGCAGCGCGGGCGCGGAGTTGCCGCAAGAGTATCTGGGCCTGCGACGCACTCTGAGCCTGGTCGTATGCGCGCTGCTCGCTCTGACGATGATTCTGTCCGACACCGCGGGTTTGACCTGATTGATGGGCTGAAATGGCCTGCGGCCATTTCGGCAGCCAACCCACTGGCTTGTTTCGACCCGCGGGCAAAAGGCGTGGCTTCCTGTGCCGCCAACTGCCTCCCCGGTGCCGCCGAACCATACAGCATCCGGTACCCCTATTTGGCCTAGAGCGACTGCCCGCAAAGCATGCCGGTTGTGCGGCGTTACTCGATCGGCAGATCGAACACCAGCTCGCGCGCGTAGCGCACCGGCGGAGATCCGAACGCCAGCACCGCGTCGTGATAGCCCTTGAGCGTGAAACGCCTGCCCCACTTCTTGCGGGCTTCCTCGCGCAGCGCCAGATGCTCCTGCACGCCGACGAAGTACGTGGGCAGCTGCGCGGACGTGAGCTGCGCGCGGACCCATTTCGCGGCCGCTTCGCGCTCCTCCTGGAAAGTGTCGTGGGTCATCAGGCGCAGCGCCGCCTCGCGCGTCATGCCGTCGACATGCACGGCCTGGTCGAGGATGGCATTGCCGATGGTCCGCAGATACCACTTGAGCTGGATCAGATGCATGAGCGGGTCGCTGTCGAGGAAGCCCTGCTCCACCATCATCCGTTCCGTGTAGACGGCCCAGCCTTCGATGAACGTGCCCGAGGCGAGCACGGCGCGCAGCGGCGACTGGTAGCGGTTGGCGTGCATCAGCTGCAGGTAGTGCCCGGGCATCGCCTCGTGGATGGTCAGATTGTAGATCGAGCGCGTGTTGTATTCGCGCAGGTATGACCGCACCTGCGCGTCGGTCCAGTCCGAGGATAGGCGAGCGCCACGCCGCGCTGGAACTCCGGCATCTGGATGATCTCGAGCGGATCGTCGTACAGCGTCACGAGATCGGCCGTGCGCACGAAACTCTGCGCCTGCTCGAAGGCGTGGCGTGCGGCCTCGAACACCTGATCGCGCGGCGGTTGCTGCTCGTAGGCGAGCTCCAGAGCCGCGACGATCGCTGCCTGTTGCTCATCCGGGCTCGGCGTCGCCGGCAGCGGCGGCGGATTGGGGCGGCCCGGGAGGATGGCGCGCGCGATCGCGTACATGTCTGCGCGTGTGCGCGTGAGCTCCGACTGCGCACGCGCCCGGATCTGTTCCCGGGACAACGGCGAGTCGAGCGCGAAGCGCAGCTTCGGATCGTAGAGCTCCGCTCCGAGACGAAAGTCGCCCTTCGCTTCGGGCAGCAGGCGCTTCTCGAGCCACAGTTGGTGCTGCGTCACCGCCGTGCGCGCCCGCCCGATGGCGGTCTTCAGGCGGCCGCGCTCGTCCTCAGGGAGCACGCCGAGCTGCGGCACGACGAGTTGATCGATCAGCGTGAGCACGCCGGTGTTCTGTTTGACCGCGGTCTCCGCATGAATTCGCGGCACGCGCGCGGGGTCGAGCACTTCGCGCACCTGGGCCAGCAGCCGCGGCAGCTCGCTCAGGCGCTCGCCGACGTCGTGCAGCCTCTGCGGCAACGGCGCGAAGTCGCGCGCCATCAGCAGATAGACACTGTTGCCCGCGAGCTCGGTGTAAATGAGGGGATTCCAGCGCCACTCGCGCAGTTGCTCGACGCGCCAGATCTGATATTCGAGCTCGCTCGTCAGCAGCCGCGCGTCGACCTGATGCGCTCGCGACAACTGGGTTGGATCCAGTGCCCGCAACGAGGCGAGCAATTCTCGGGCCAGCGCCACGCGCCGGCCGTAACCGGCGGCGCTCACATCATCGAGCGCGGCATCATGACGATGGTCGCCGAGCGCGGTGGCGGCGACCGGCGTCAGCTCCAGCATCTCGTCCAGATAGCGCTTCGAAATACCTGCGAACTGTGCGTCGGCGGCAGTCGGTGTCATGGGCGTCGTGGGTGCCGGAGGGGCAATGAGCGCGCACCCGGCCAGAACGGCAAAGGCAGCTGAGACGATCCCGATCGCGCACGCATGACACTGACTTCTGAGGCTGCTCATCCGAGGCTCCCGTTGCTCGGGGGCCCTCCCGGCAAAGCGCGCATGATCGCCAAGACGCCTGTGCATGGGAAGCGAAGCAGGAGTGTACTGTCTTTACAACCACCCCTGTATGAAATTACAGTAACGGGGTGAGCCATACCATCCCAGGCAGGAAGGCGTTCAAGGGCAGGGGAGCTCTGTCCAATCCCCCGGGCCGCTTCGAGCACAAGAGTCTCGAAGCCGTCGACGACGGGTGGTATCTGGAGGACCAACCCGACACCCTCCCCACGACCGTCGAGCCCGATCGCGCCCGTGGCGTTATCACAACGAACGATTCGCCGGACATTCCCTTCGAGCAATCGATCAATCCCTATAGAGGATGCAGTCATGGATGTGTGTTCTGCTACGCCCGTCCGAGCCACGCGTATATGGGTCTGTCGCCGGGGCTCGATTTCGAGACGCGCCTGTTCTACAAGGCGGATGCCGGCAAGGTGTTGGAAGCGCAGCTGGCGCGGCCCGGTTATGTCTGCAAACCCATCACGCTCGGCGCCAACACCGACCCGTATCAGCCTCTCGAGCGCCGCATGCTCGTGACGCGGTCGATCGTCGAGGTGTTGGCGAGAACCCGTCATCCGCTATCGGTCATCACCAGGAGCCCCCTCATCCTGCGTGATCTGGATTTGCTAACCGATCTTGCGCGCGACGGCCTCGTCGGCGTCGGTGTCAGCATCACCACACTCGATGCGAACCTCAAGCGCACCCTGGAGCCGCGCGCCGCATCGCCGCAGGCGAGACTCAGAGCAGTGCGCGAGCTCGCCGCTGCGGGCGTTCCAACGGGCGTCATGGTGGCGCCGGTGATCCCGGCTCTCACCGACCACGAAATGGAAAGCATCCTGGAGGCGGCCGCCGGCGCGGGTGCGCGGTGGGCGGGGTACGTGCTGTTGCGATTACCCTACGAAGTCAAGGACCTGTTCCGGGACTGGCTCGCGGAGCATTACCCGGACCGCGCCGCGCACGTCATGTCGCTGATTCGCGAAATGCGCGGGGGACGGGACAACGATCCGCGCTTCGGCACGCGGATGCGCGGCACCGGTCCGATCGCGGAACTGCTGCGAAACCGCTTCAAGCTGGCGTGCCGCCGACTGAACCTCGAGTCCTCCGCCCGGCACACACCTGATACAGCACTGTTCAGACCGCCTGGCGAGGGCGGCGCGCAGCTGCAATTAGGCTTCTAAGGCCACCCACGGAAATCAGCGACGCCGCTGGCGTCGATTTTTCAGGCTTTTGGCGACACTCAGGTTCCGTGGGGCCCGCTCGGCGGGCATTTCCCGCTGCAGGAGCGGGAACCGTACTTGCGACGTGCGGTCATACCAGGGAAGCGGTGGCATACTTGACGGACCTCGTTTAACGCGAGATCGAGCTGCGGCTCGCCGTACCAGTCTGAGGGGAACCCACCATGAACGGCCTCCACGTCGGGTCTCACACGGTCGTCGCGTTCGCTTTGGTCGTTGCTCTCCCCGGATGCATGC
>VBNY01000348.1:0-1615 GCA_005877705.1 Gammaproteobacteria bacterium | reverse complement strand
GCCGGGCACGGCGACAGCGCGATCACCGTCCGCAACAACAAGGACTTCGTGGATTCGATGTTCCCGTGGTTCGAGCCGCAGACCGCGCCGGCGAGGCCCGAGGCTGTGGAAGCCCTGCTCACGCGGCCCGGCGTCGCGGAGAAGGTGGCGGCATCGGGTGTGCGTTATGTCGTGTGGCTCGACGGCTCGACGCAGAAGACGGATGGCGGCGGCAGCATTGCCTGCGGGGCGGCCCCGGGCGCGGCGGGATGCATCGGGTTCGGCTGGTGGGAGAAGGAATCGAACTACGAAGCGACCATCTGGGATCTCAAGCAGGCGAAATCCGCCGGCAGCGTCGGAACGGACGTGACCGGTACGTCCGCCATCATCGGCGCGGTCGTTCCGATACCGTTCATCGCACGCGTCCAAGGTCTCGCCTGCAACCGCATGTCCGATCAGCTGCGCCATTTCTTCTCCGGCAAGGACGACGCCGACTCCGCTGGCGCGGTCGCGAACGCTAAGCCGGCGGCCTCGAAGAGCCCGAACAAGTGAGCACGAGCATGCGCGCATCGCCGAGTTTGACCGTGGCGGCTGCCGCGCTGCTCGTGTGCGCCGGGTGCATGTCCGCACCTTCGCTGCCCTCGAAGTCATCTTCCCACGATTCGTCGTCCCAATCGCAAAGCGGCGGGAACCCCTCCAGCGCGTCCCGCTCGGATCCCAAGTCGTCGACCGCCCCCGCGACCGCATCGTCAGGGTCGGCGTCGCCAAATGACCCGGCGCCTTCTCAGCCGGCCGCGGCGCAGACTCCAGACGAGCGCCGCGCGGCGCTCGACAAGCGTCTGGATGAGTCGCTCGGGGGATTCGATGCCGTGCTGAAACAGGAGCAGCAGCGCGTTGCGCGGGAGCACGATACGCGCGCCGCTGAGACGGGTGGCAGCGCCACGACGGAGGCGCAGTCTGCGGACAAGACGGGATCGGCCGATGCGGCGGGAACCGCGGCCACGGAAACGCCGCGGGCGGGCGAGGAAGGATCGGGCAATGCCGACAAGCACCGCGGCTCCGACAAGAGAGCGGCGCGCCCCGGCGACCTGAAATCCGAGAAAGCCGGCAAGGTGGACGATAATGCCGGCAACGGCGCAGCCGCTCGCGAAATCCCCGACGGCAGCGACGATGACGTCGTCGCACGCCGCTTGCGCAAGGCGGCCGAGCAGGAGACGGACCCGGAGCTCAAGGAGAAGCTCTGGCACGAATACATCGAGTACAAGAAGAACACGCAGGGAAAGTGAAGCGGGCACGCGCACGAGCGGTGCCGATCGCAGGAGATGAGGTGACTTAAGATGATGCGGCGAGCCGGTTGGGTAGTGTGCGGCGTGACGTTGCTGGCGAGCATCGGCGGTTGCGTCGTGAGTGAGACGAAGCCGCTGCCCAAGGTCAACGCGGTGCAGGCGGACCGCCAGATTCCGTCGGACGAGCTGCTCGATGTCGCCATCCACCCGCTCGATCCGGGGATCCCGCCCGAGATCGCCAAGGACACGAAGGCGCTGGACAAGAAGCACATCAACCCGGACATCCGCCAGGCGGAAAGCCGCTACCTCCCCACGTTGTTGCGCAGCACGCTCGAGGCCTCGGGCCAATG
>VBNY01000347.1:3325-5425 GCA_005877705.1 Gammaproteobacteria bacterium | reverse complement strand
ACCAGTACGAGGGCCAGCTGCAGGTGGTGCGGCCGGACCGCGGCGGCGCGTGTCTGCGCTGCGTATGGCCGGACGCCACGCGCGACGGCATCGTCGGCAACTGCGCGGAGGCGGGTGTGCTCGGTCCCGTGCCGGGCACCTTCGGAAGTCTTCAGGCGTTCGAGGCCCTGAAGCTGCTGCTGGATCTGCCCGGGCAGCTCGGCGAGGAGCTCCTCGTGCTCGATCTGCTGACGATGTCGATCTCGCGCGTGCGGGCTAGACGCTCGAGCGCTTGTCCGGAGCACGCGCGCCGCCGTGTTGCGCTCTCCGGGCAGCACCCGCCCGAGGCGCAGCAGATCGAAGTCAGCTTCGAGTCGCTCGAGCAGGCGCGCGAGGACGGCTTCGAGATCGTCGACATTCGCGAGCCGCGCGAGGTGGCGGAAACGCCGGCGCCGGCCGGGCATGTGCGCCACATTCCGATGGCCGAGCTGCTGCACGGGATGCCGGCGTTCACGCCGTCCGGCAAGAGTCTGCTCGTGTGCGCCAGCGGCCGGCGAAGTCTCGCGGCCGCGCAGGAGCTGCGCTCACGAGGGTTGCCCTCGGTCTACTCCCTGCATGGCGGCATCGCGGCTCTGAACCAGAAGCGCCGCATGCTGAGCTGAGCGGACCCGCAACGAGTCAGGGCCGTACCTGCCCGGCACCCCGCACGATGTACTTGTAGCTCGTCAGCTGCTCGACCCCTACGGGCCCGCGAGCGTGAAAGCGGTCGGTGGAAATGCCGATCTCCGCACCCATGCCGAACTCCCCGCCGTCCGCGAACTGAGTGGAGGCGTTGTGCAGCACGATCGCGCTGTCGACCTGCTGCAGGAAGCGATCGGCGGTCGCCTGGTTCTCCGTGACAATCGACTCGGTGTGCGCCGAGCCGTACTTGGCAATGTGCGCGATCGCCGCATCGACATCGTCGACCACCCGTGCGGCGATGATGGCGTCCAGGTACTCGGTGTACCAATCGTCCTCGCTCGCGGCGCGTACGCGCGGGTCGACTCTCTGAACAGAGGCGTCGCCGCGCACTTCGCAGCCGGCATCCAGCAGATCCAGCACGACCGGCGCGAGGTGGGTGGCGGCACAGGCGCGGTCCACGAGCAGCGTCTCGGCGGCGCCGCAAATCCCCGTGCGACGCATCTTGGCGTTCAAGGCAATCGTGCGTGCCATGCGCACGTCGGCGTCGCGATCGATATAAACGTGGCAGTTGCCCTCCAAGTGGCCAATCACCGGCACGCGCGCCTCCTGCTGCACGCGCGCGACCAGTTCTTTGCCGCCGCGCGGCACGATCACATCGAGATATTCCGTCATGCCGGCAAGCATGTAGCCGACAGCGGCGCGATCGGTCGTCGGCACGAGTTGAATGCACTCGGGAGGCAGTCCCGCGGCCTGCAAACCTTCGACCAGGCAGGCGTGCAGCGCCGCGTTGGAGTGGCGGCTCTCCGAGCCGCCGCGCAGAATCACGGCGTTGCCCGACTTCAGGCACAGCGCGCCCGCATCCGCGGTCACGTTGGGACGGCTCTCGTAGATGATGCCGATCACCCCGAGCGGTATGCGCACGCGCTGGATTCTCAAGCCGTTCGGCCGTTCCCACTCGGCCACCGTGCTGCCGATCGGATCGGCGAGCGCGACCACGTCCGCAACGCTCAGGGCGATCGACTCCAGGCGCTTGTCATCGAGTCGCAACCGGTCGAGCAGCGCGCCGCTCATCTTCGCGGCGCGCGCCGCGGCCATGTCGCCCGCGTTGGCCGCCAGAATCTGCTCACGGCCGGCGCGGATGGCCCGGGCCGCCGCCGCCAACGCGACGTTCTTTTTCTCCGTGCCGGCGAGCGCCAACACGGAAGCCGCGCTGACGGCGGCCTTGCCGAGCTTCTCCATCAACTCGCCGACGTTCGCGCCGTCCACATGGGCATTCATAGGCTCATTGCGCCGCCTGCGCCGATTGCACCACCGGCGCCGTCTCGTGCCGCATCAGCACCAGATCGTCGCGATGGATCATCTCGTCGCGCCCGCGGAAGCCGAGGATGCCTTCGATCTCCGAGGACTTGCGCCCCATGATCTTGGCGGCATCGCCGTCCG
>VBNY01000347.1:0-3317 GCA_005877705.1 Gammaproteobacteria bacterium | reverse complement strand
TTCGGCGCCCTCGGCGGTCAGCACACTGACGGTGTCGCCGCGATCGAATCGCCCGCGAGCCCGAACCACGCCGGCGGGCAACAGGCTCTTGCCTTCGAGCAGCGCGCGCAGCGCCCCGGCATCGATCGTGATGGCGCCGGCGGGACGCAAGGTGCCCGCAATCCACTGCTTGCGGGCCGTCACCGGCGTTGCGCTCGGAACGAACCACGTGCAGCGGGCGCCGTCCTCGATGCGCCTGAGCGGGTGTTTGTGATGGCCGGCAGCGATGCACAGGTGACAGCCCGCGGCTACCGCAATCTTCGCCGCCAGGATCTTGGTCGTCATGCCGCCGGCACCGACGTCCGAGGCGGAGCTTCCCGCCATCGATTCGATATCCGGGGTGATCTGCCGCACCTGTTGGATGAACTGCGCGTTCGGATCCTTGTTCGGATCCGCGGTGAACAGTCCTTCGACATCGGACAGCAGCACCACGCAGTCCGCACCCGTCATCTGCGCAACCCTGGCGGCCAAGCGATCGTTGTCGCCGTAGCGGATCTCGGCGGTTGCCACGGTGTCGTTCTCGTTGATCACCGGAAGCGCCCCCAGCGCGAGCAGGGATTCCAAAGTGGCGCGTGCGTTGAGATAACGCCGGCGGCGCTCGCTGTCCTCCAGAGTGAGCAGCACCTGCGCCACCGTCACGTCCCGGCTCTCGAGCAGGTCCTTGTACGCATGCGCGAGCCGTATCTGGCCCACGGCAGCGGCCGCCTGGCTCTCCTCGAGCCGCAGCGGTCCCTTGGGCAGCCGCAGCTGGCGGCGCCCGAGCGCAATGGCGCCGGAGGAAACCAGGATCAGCTGCTGGCTGCGCTTGCGCAGCCGCAGCAGGTCTTCGACGAGCGTCTCGAGCCAGGCGCGATTGATCCGCCCGCTCTCAGGATCCACCAGCAGCGCCGAGCCCACCTTCACGACGATGCGCCGTGCCTGCACGAGGGGCGATGCGGAATCCGAACGTCGGGCGCTCATGGTGGGAAAACTATACGCAATCGAGCTTGGCAGGGCGACTGCCGCAGACTACTTTAAGGGCGCGCGTCAGCAACTTTGGCTGGCGTGCAGACAGCGCGCCGACAAGCGGCTGCTCGTTGCCCAACCCGACCGCAGCCCCTAAACTTACCGCCGCAAGCGATCGCGGCCCGAAGAGGGAAGGTAAGCGTGAGCAGAGATTACGAGCCAGTTCCCGGCCGGTGGTACCAGAATCTGGAAGAAGAAGAATCGTTCCGCGTGCTGTCGGTCGATGAGGACTCGGAGCTCGTCGAGATCGAGTATCTCGATGGGGACATCGAGGAGATCGACCTGGAGGCATGGCACGAGATGGACCTGGAGGTGACCCAGGAGCCCGAGGGTTGGTCCGAGCCCGACGAGGACGAAGCCGAGGAAGAGGACGAGGACTGGGACGAGGACGAAGACGAGGAAGACGACGACGAGTGGGACGACGACGAGGACGATATCGACGAAGAACGGAATCTGTATTGATTCCCGTTGAGTCCCGCCCGCAGCACACGCCATGACCGCGGGCGTCGATAGCTGGTACCACGAAAAGGAGTCCGCCTGGCTGTACGGCCAGCTGGCCGCCGCCGAGCCCGATCCCCACAAGAGTCGATTGTTCCGGCAACTCGCCGCCGCCGCTGAAGAACAGGCGGCAAAATGGGAGGTCTCCGCCACTCAGGGCACTGCCGGAGGTTCGCCTCGGGACGCGACCCAGCGCCTCTTCACGCCTTCCTTGCGCGCGCGCGTGGTCGCGCGACTGTTACGCCGTTTCGGCCCGCGCTCTTTGCGCTCGGTGCTCGCCGCAATGAAGCTGCGCGGACTGTCGATTTACAGCGCACCGGTCACCGTGGCGAGCCACGCGATGCCGACCTCCCTCTCTGAGGTCGGCGCGCGCCATCGCGGAGGGCTCGGGGGCAACCTGCGCGCCACGGTCTTCGGCGTGAATGACGGCCTCATATCGAATGCGAGCCTGCTGCTCGGCGTCGCCGGGGCGGGAGCCGGAGGCCGGTACGTCCTGATGACGGGGGCGGCCGGGCTGCTGGCCGGCGCGCTGTCGATGGCGGCGGGCGAATACGTCTCGGTGCGCTCGCAGCGCGAGATGTACGAGTATCAGATCGCTCTCGAGCGCGAGGAAGTCGCGGAGTACCCCGAGGAGGAGGCGCAGGAGCTCGCCCTGATCTACGAGGCGCGGGGCGTCGGGCCGCAGCAGGCCCGGGAAATCAGCCATGCCCTCCTCGCCCGCCCCGAACAGGCGCTCGATGTCCTGGCGCGCGAGGAGCTCGGACTGAACCCGGATGATCTGGGCTCACCTTGGAGTGCGGCGACCTTCTCCTTTCTATCCTTCGCCGCCGGGGCCGCGATACCGCTGATCCCGTTCCTCGCGCGAATCACCGGCATGCGGGCGGTAGTGAGCACTGCCGCAGTGACGGCCGCGGCGCTGTTCGCCGTCGGCCTGGCGCTGAGCTTGTTCACCGGCCGCGATGCCTTGCGGGGCGCTCTGCGCATGGTGCTGATCGGGGGCGGAGCGGGCCTGGTGAGTTTTGTGGTCGGGCGCGCGCTCGGGGTGGCCATCGGCTGACGCGCAGGACCTTGAAAATCCCTCTGCCGACCCCCATGCCCGCCCCTGACGCTGCCTGAGCTCCACGAAATCGAGCGCTGGCGGCCCTGCTCCCGCAACGGTAGAGTGCCGCTGGCTGAACCGCCGGCCCTGACGACCGTCCAACGGGGTAAGCTTCCCCTTAGTCCGCCAGAGGTTCGAAGTCCTGCCATGAAGCGCATCGTGCTGTTCCTTGCGACCAACCTTGCCATCGTCCTGGTGCTGTCGGTCGTGGCCCATCTGATCGGGCTCGATCGCTGGCTGCAGGCCCAGGGGAGCAGCCTGGGCGGGCTGCTGGTCTTCGCCGCCTTCTTCGGCTTCGCCGGCTCGTTCATCTCGCTGGCCCTGTCGAAGTGGATGGCCAAGAGGTCCATGGGTGTGCGGGTCATCGACCATCCCGGCAACGCCACGGAGCAGTGGCTCGTCGGTGTTGTGGCCAACCACGCACGCGCCGCGGGCATCGGCATGCCCGAGGTCGGGATCTTCGATTCTCCGCAGCCGAACGCATTCGCGACCGGCGCGAGGCGTGACGCCGCGCTGGTTGCCGTCAGCACCGGACTGCTGCAGCGCATGAGCCAGCAGGAGATCGAAGCCGTGCTCGGCCACGAGGTGACCCACGTCGCCAACGGCGACATGGTCACCCTCACGCTGATCCAGGGCATCGTCAACACGTTCGTGATCTTCCTGTCGCGCATCATCG
>VBNY01000430.1 GCA_005877705.1 Gammaproteobacteria bacterium | reverse complement strand
CCAGTCAAACGGCGCGTTCACGCGTGATAGAAAGTTGGCGTCGACTTTGGGACTTGCGACCAGTCCGCTGGGGAACGCGCTCGACTCGTCGCCGGGCAGCAGCGCAAGCGCGATGGCGAGGGCTGCGAGCGGCCCGAAATCTGGCGGCGCGGCGCTCTGCGGCGAGTGGTGATGAGCGACTGCGTCCACGACCGGCTGCGGCAGGCCCCAGAGGCCAAGCAGGTACGCTCCGACCTGCGCGTGCGAGGCTCCAATGACGCGGACCTCGGCCTCATAGAGCGGAATGCGTTCCTTCATGGCGATCTCCACGGCTTTCGCCAGATCGCCTGGATACTCGTGAGCGAGCAGCCAGTAACCGATGTCGTGCAACAACCCGGCGAGCAGTGCCTCGTCCGCCATCTGCGCATCCGCTGCGAGCGCATGGGCTGCGGCCGCGGCGGCGTGGGAGCGTGCTTGCAGCTCCTCAAAATTGACCAAACCCGAGGCTCCACGCTCCGGCAGCGGAGTGAAAACAGGAGGAGCGGTGACCAGGTTGCGCATCGCGGCGATTCCCAGATAGCTGACCGCCTGGTCTATGTTGGTGATCGGCCGCGCCAAGCGGAAGAACGCCGAGGTTGCCATCTGCAGTATCTTCGCGGAGATGACTGGGTCCGCGGTGACAAGCTCCGCGATCTGCTGCGTGGTGGCGTCATCGTGTCCCAGCAGGTCGCGAAGCGAGGCATAGACCCGCGGCATCACCGGTAGCATGCGCACGCGACCCGCTAGTGCACGCAGGTTGGGGTGAGGCAGCAGGCTATGCAGCTGCATACAGCGCTCGATGGCGCTAACGAGGCGCTTGGCATCGCACGGCTTGCTCAGGTACTGGTGTGCCACGGGCACGAGACGCAGCGCCTGTTGCGGCTCTGCGTATCCGGAAAGCACGATGCGGATCGTCTGCGGCCAGCGCTCGCTAACTCGCTCTAGAAGCTCGGCACCGTCCATTCCCGGCATGCGCATGTCCGTCACGATGACATCGAATGGTTCGCGCTCGAACTCGGTGAGGGCGCGCGTACCACTCTCGACGAATACCATGGTCCACTTGCCGCTTTGGCGATAGAGGCGCGTGCGCAGCCCGTCGAGCACGGGCGCCTCGTCATCGGTGAACAATACGCGCGTCATGCGACTTGGGAAGTCTTCGAAGACTGGGCGGCGCTGCGGCCAGCGACCGGCAATCTGACTATAAAGCGTGTGCCGACACCCACCGTGCTCTGCAGGTCGATGCTGCCACCATGCTTCTCGATGATCGAGCGGGCGATGGCGAGGCCCTGTCCCGTGCCGCGTCCTACCGGTTTTGTCGTAAAGAACGGATCGAAGATCTTCTCCTGATTGTCTTCCTTGATGCCACAGCCGTTGTCCGCAATGGAAATGACCACGCCGTCGCGTGTCGCGGCCGTCGCGATCGTGATTCGTCCGCTCGCGGCATCCTTGCCGGATTCCTGGATGGCATGTGCCGCGTTCACGATGAGATTGAGGAATACCTGGTTGAGCTCCCCGACATTGCACATCACATCCGGCAGCGCTCCGAACTGCGTTTCGACCGTGGCGCTGTACTTGTATTCGTTGTTTGCGACGATGAGCGTCGTCTCGAGCGCGTGGTTCAAGTCGGCGGGGCTCTGCTCGTTCGTATCAGGATGGGCGAACTCTTTCATGGCGCGCACGATGGCGGCCACCCGTTCGACTCCCTGCAGTGTTCTCTCGAATGCCTTGGGGACCTCGACGCTCAGGAATTCCAGATCGGCCGCCGCTTGCGCTTCCTCGACCGACTGGATCACGGCCGCCGGCGGCTCACTGGCGGCGAGCCGTTTGAACGCCTGGCGATACGCTTCGAGCAATTGCTCCAGATCCGCCTGCGCCGATTGGAGGAACGCCACTCCATCGCCGACGTACTGGATCGGTGTGTTGATTTCATGCGCGATGCCCGCAGCGAGGCGTCCCACTGACTCGAGTTTCTGCGCGAGCCGCAGCTCGATGGCCATGCGCTCGCGCTCCTGCATCTCGCTGTAGAGCTGATCCTGCAGCTGGCGCTGGGTGCGCTCCTGCTCGAGGCGTGCGGTGATGTCCGCGCCAATGCCGACATAGTGTGTCATGTGGCCGGCCGGATCGCGTACGGGTGCGATGAAGAAGCCGACCCAGAAGATCGAGCCATCCTTGCGGCGCGCTCTCATTTCCGTGCGCAGCTCGCGGCCTGTCGTCAGAGCCTGCGTGAGCCCCTCGAGCTGCAGCTGATTGAGATCCACCGGAAACAGCGTCGCCGGTCCCAGACCCAGCAGCTCCGCCGACTCGTACCCATAATCCCGCGCGACCGCTCGGTTCAGGTACACGAGCGGCCAGTTGGGCTTGGTGGCATCGCCTATGATGAAGTGTGTGGCCGCCGCATCGAGCGCGCAGTTGCGGACGTCGAGCTCCCGCCGCAGGCGCTCCAGCTCGGTAACGTTGCCGGCGAGCGGTGGGGGGGTGTGACGCAGTTCGCTATTTTGGTCGGCTGGCGTCGAAGGGGTGACCGGGTGCATGGGGCGGAATTAAACAATGCACTGACGGGTCCGTTCTGTGACCGGGTTCGGCTCAATGAATGAGAGTTCCGGCCGATGTAGTCCGCGTTCCTGTTCTTATGACGCTGGGCACGAATATTGTGTCGTGCCTGCTGCATTGAGCGTTGTGCACTGCGGGAATATATTAAATGACCAAATCGAGCCTCACCGTGAAGTCCCCCCAGACGCACCAGCAGCTGCAGCGACCGCTCAACGCGTTTACGGTTGATGTGGAGGACTACTTCCAGGTGGCAGCGCTGTCCTCCGCGATCTCTCGCGAGAGCTGGCCGACGCGCGAGTATCGCGTCGAGCGCAACACCGAGCGCATCTTGAATCTGCTCGCCGAGAAGAACGTCCGTGGCACTTTTTTCGTGCTCGGCTGGGTCGCCGAGCGTTCG
>VBNY01000429.1 GCA_005877705.1 Gammaproteobacteria bacterium | reverse complement strand
AGGGTCACGACCGCCGCCAACACCAGCGCCAGGCTCTGGTGGGTGGTCAGCAGCGCCTCGTAGAGCGGCTTGCTCTTCGGGACGAGGTCCGGCAACTGGAAGAACCCGAACCAGCTTACCGGGAACCCACGTGCCGAGGACATCATCCATCCGGACAATGGCATCGCAAACAGAAGGAAGTAGAGTGCCGCGTGCGTAAACCGCGCCAGCGCGCGCTCGTAAGGCCGCAGCGTGTCCGGCAGTGGCGGCGTCGGGTTCGCCCAGCGCCACATGAGCCTGATCAGGGCAAGCCCGAGAATCGTGATCCCTACCGACTTGTGACGGGCGAGCATGGCGAGCTTCTTCATCCCGAGCGGCAGGTCATCCGCGATGCTGGCCAGAACGACCTGCACGATGATCAGCACGACGATGAGCCAGTGAAGGAATTGGGCGACGGCGCCCCAGCGGGTCGCGGTGTTGCGAATGACCATGCCCCTAAGCTTAAGGGTCTGGGCGCACGTCGCACAATCGGCGTGCTGGGAACCGTTCTGGTGGCCGTGTGCCTGGCCGGTTGCCCGACGCGGCCGCGCGCGCCCGGCGCTCCAGCGGAGCAGCCGGTATCCGGCCAGCCCGCGGCCGCACCTCACGAAGGACGTCCGTATGACGTCGTTTCCGCCGAATCGTCGCTGACAATCGTGGTCTTTCGCGGCGGTGCGCTGGCCCGGACCGGCCACAACCACGTGATCGTCTCGCGCGGCCTCACCGGCACGATCTACCTTCCCGCGGATCTGCTGCGCTCTACTTTCGAGCTGCGCATCCCGGTCGCTGAGCTCACGGTCGACGAGCCCGCACTCAGGTCGCAGCAGGGCGGTGCGGATTTCCCGCCCGACGTGCCGCAGTCCGCCAAGGAGGGGACGCGCCGGAACATGCTGAGCGAGGCGTTGCTGGACGGTGCCCGCTACCCCGAGATCCTCTTGCGGTGCGAGCGCCTCGAGCCCTCCGGGGACAGGCTGCAACTCCTCGCTCACGTACAGACTACGGTTCGCGATCGGGTGCGCTCAGTCACCGTGCCCGTGCGCTACGAGCTCGGCGAGGACCAGGTGGTCGCATCCGCAGAGTTCGCCCTGAAGCAGAGCGATCTCGGTCTCACACCCTTCAGCGCGTTCCTCGGGGCGCTGCAGGTGCAGGATGAGATGCAAGTGAAGTTGCGGATCGTGGCTCGAGCCGCGAAGACGCAGGCAGGCCCGGCCCGCGGCCGCCGAGGCTAGCGGGGTCCCCGGGAAAGCGAGCGTCTTGGTAAACGGACGGCTACTCGCACAGCGTCCTTATCGCTACGCGCTGTCAGCTATCCCCGTGCAGCAGCAGCAGCGCTGTGCCTTCGGGGGCCTCGAGCAGGGCGTTGTCCGTGGGGTTGAGGCCGCGCGGCAACTCATCGGAAAGACTGACGCCCAGGGTACGCAACTGCGCGATACGTGCCGGCATGTCTGGATCGCGGAACACGAGCACGGGGCGGTCCCGAGTGCGCGGGCGGTGAAAGGCGATGTCGAGGTGATCGGCGGTCAGCGGCAGGTGCGCATAGGGTGTGTCCAGCTCCTCGGTCGCGACGAACCCCAAGGGCTCCCAGAAGGCTCTGGCGAGTGCGAAGTCCGCCGCCGGCATGCTGAGCTCGGCGAAGTAGCCGCACAGGGAGACTTCCGCGGGACGCCGCGCGACAGGAGAGTAGGTGCGCGCCTCGAGCACGCTGATGGAGTGCCCGTACGGATCGCGGAAGGCGATCTCATTGAAGGCTTCATGGCTCGTGCGGCACACAGTGAGGTGGATGCCACGACGTTGCAGCTCCGCGACCGACTCGGCGACTCCGGGACGCACGAAAGTGAGCGCGGGCGAGGGGAAGCGGCGCTGGTGGAGCCCGAGGAACAGCCGCCCGTCGGTGAGCACGCCGTAGGGGTGCGACCAGGTGTCGGCCGTCGTCGCGTGCGAGAAGCCCAGCCGTTCGTAGAACTCGGCGGACGCGCGAATATTCTGCGTCTCGACGCTGATCTCGTGAAACCGCCCGAGCATTGTCTTACTGGCTAAAATCGGCTGCGCCGATTCTAGCGGAAAGCCGCCGTGCCTTCGTTCGGCGGCGGGCGAAAGGCGTGACTCCCTGTGCCGCTAACTGATTCGCCCGTGCCGCGGAACCATACAGCATTGGCATCCGTATTTGGCCTAGAGCAACTGCCCGCGAGGCAAGTCGCAGACGGTCTCAGGCCGAGCGGGGCGATGTCACGCCGAGGCGCCGCGCGCCGCACCCGCGGGTCGCCGGCCGAGCTCGA
>VBNY01000428.1 GCA_005877705.1 Gammaproteobacteria bacterium | reverse complement strand
GCCACTGCGCACGAGCATGCAGAGGTCATCGAGGTCCACTGGATACCGGTCGACGAGGCCTACCACTGGGCGTTGAGCGGCAGAATCCGCGATGGCAAGACGGCGCTCGGCCTGCTGCGTGCCCACCATCACGATGCCACGCAGTCCCGGAACGATTCGTGACGCATATCGCGGCAGCGCTGCGGCCCGCACGGTTAACGTGCACAGGTCGCGAGGGGGCGGCAAGAACCCGACATAATCCGTGGACAATTCAGGTAAAAAGACCCATCCCCCAAACGGCGACGACGCAGCGCAGGAAGCCGAGCGCCGGCGCATAGGCAAGGTCGTGCACGATGACCGGGGCAATGCCTCGGTCGAATGGCAGGACGCGCCGCCCGATTACAAGCGTCCGGTCCTGGAGATCATCGAAGAGCGGCCGCCGGAGGCGCAGCCGGGCCAACCCAAGGGCCCTCACGACCCATACCAGCGCGTCGCGGCCGGCGAACACAAAACCGGCAACACAACGCGTACCGATCTGCGCAAGCTGTCGGAGTGGATCAAGCTGGTGCGCGCGATCGAAGAAAAGAAGCGCAACGGCGGCGAAGACACGGACGACTGAAACGGCTGCAGCCGGAACCGGCATGCTGTTCGCGGGCAGTCGCTCTAGGCCAAAAAAAGACGCCCAATGCTGTATGGTTCCGCGGCACGGGCGAGCCAGTTAGCGGCACAGGGAGTCGCACCTTTTGCCGCGTGGTGGACACAGCCACTAGGCGCGCTCGATGTGCGCCACCTTGCGTGCATTCGTCAGGCGATAGAACCTGCGCAGCTCCGCCACCACTTCGCGCTCCGAGCGGCCGCCGGCGCCGCGCAACGATTGCTCGAGTCGCCGGCAGAACTTCTGCGCGTAGCGGCTCGCTTCGCGATACAGGTCCGCGCGTCCGGCCGCCAGAGCGGGATCGATACGCGTACGCTCGAACAACAGGCGCAGCAGCTCCGCCGGAAAGCGTTGGGGAAACTGCCGCCGCAACAGCCAGTAGCTGGCGACGTACTTGTCGACCTCCGCCTGCATCTCGAGCTCGAGCAGCGACACCGGCTTGTCGTGGCCGGCATTCCACGCGACGTACAGAAAATGGCTGACGCCCTCGAGCGCCGTCCAGTAGTCCGCAACGTTGCCGTCGTGCAGGTGCACCATCGGATCCTCGCGCCTCAGGCGCTCCAGCAGTGCCGGATCCAGGTACAGCGACATCCGGACCTCGCCGCCGCCGCCGTCGGCCCCCTCAGCGACGAGCAGCTCCTCATCGGCCGCGCCCACGCGCGCCGCAGGCGGCAAGCGCCCACGGTCGGTGACCAGAAAGTCGTACACGTTGTGAGCGATGCTCACGTCGTAGATTCCGCCGATGAGATCCTGCAGGCGCTTGAGGATCATGCGCTTTTAGTGCGCGAACGTGGTCCCGCCGGCGGCGGTCGGGTCGACGCCGAGGCGCTTGAGGATCTCGTGGCACCGCGGACTGCCCGTCTTCAGCCAGATCTCGTACAGGCGCAGGATGTCCTTGTCGGAATGAGAGTAGGAGGTCTCGCTCACCTCGTTCAGCGCATCGACCATCGGCTGGAACTTCTGCGACAGCTCGGCGAACACATGGCCGAGAACGCGTCCTTTGCCTCGCGTCAGAGTGTGCGCCAGCGCGCCGTACGCGCGCCCTCCCATCGCGATGTGGTAGTCGATATCGATCAGCTTGCGCGCGAAGCTCTGAGCGAAGAAGCCGGCGATGAACAGCGACACATCACCCAACCGCTGCAGGTTGCGGTTGCGGTCGCCAGCGGACGGCGCCTCGAGCGCTTCCGCCAGCATCACTGCCAGAGGCTTGAGGCGTGCACCCTCGGGCGTGCTCTCGTAGAGCGCCTCGGAGCGGGCGAACAGGGTGAGCACATTGACCACGTAGTGCTCGGTCTGGTCTTCGACCGCCAGGTGCTGCTTGGCGAGCGCGCCCTGGAGCGCGTCCTTGAAGAACTCGCGCAGATTCGCGACCGGCAGCACGCGACTCGAGGTATGACCGTCAGACATGGCTAAGTTGGCCTCGTCTGCTGAAAGGGTCGTGGGCCACTTTCAGCCTATAAATAATAGAACGAGAATCACCCCCCAAAGTTCACCCCGCGTGGCGCAGGAATACCGTGACCGGACGCACTGATGGTGCGCAAAATTTGCCATGTTTGAGAGAGAGCTCCCGTTGCCGCTCTTAGCAGCGGAACCGGTACACTGCTAACAGGCGCGTTGGTCGCACAGGACTGCCCCGTGGATCGAGACCCTGCGGTTGTTGAGCCTGACACGACTGGCGGCCTCCTGGGCTTGTCCGGCTACCAGTGGCTGGTCGTCGCGGCCGGGTGGGCAGGCTGGGGGTTCGACGTGTTCGACGCCCTCCTCTTCACGTTTGTAGCGCCCAACTGTGTCCCGGTTCTGCTGCGGCTGCCGCTCGGCTCGCCCGAGGCGCGACAGGCCACGCTTTTCTGGACGGGGGCGATCACGTCGATTCTGCTGATAGGTTGGGCGGCCGGCGGCGTGTTGTTCGGCTGGGTAGCCGATCGCATCGGGCGCAAGCGCGCGCTGTTCGTGACGATCGCGATTTATGCAGCGGGCACCGCGCTGTGCGCCGCGGCCACCAGCATCTGGCAGCTCGTTGTCTTCCGCGCGATCGCCAGCCTGGGCATCGGCGGTGAGTGGGGAATCGGCGCGACGCTGGTGGCGGAGGCGGTACCGGAAACGAGGCGAGTCGAGGCAGGCGTCATCGTTCAGACCTCCTCGCCGCTCGGCATTGTGCTCGCGAGCACCGTCAACTACGAGGTCGCAGGCGTGTGGCTCGCGGGGACGCCGCAGACGTCCTGGCGCTACGTATTCCTCGCCGGGCTCTTGCCGCTGGTTCTAGCGGTTGCCGTGCGCCTGTTCATACGCGAGAGCGAACGCTGGGTAGCCGGCACGCAGCAGCAGCCATCGCCAACGCCGCGCGAGTTGTTCCGTCCGGATATGCGCGCTGCGACGCTTAGTGGATTCGTTGCCGCCGTCACGGCGCTGCTGACTTGGTGGGGTTGCAACGCCTTCGTACCGCTCCTCGGTGTAACGCTGGCCGGCGAGCATGCGGCACACCTGGATCTGCCGCCGGCTGCGATGAGGCTTCTGGCGGAAGCCTGGAAGTCGCGTGCTTCGAACGCTTTCAACTTCGGCGGATTCCTCGGCTCACTTGCGGCGATCCCGCTCGCGCGGCTGCTCGGGCGCAGACCGATGTTCATCGTTTATTTCCTGTATTCGAGCTTGGTGCTGTTCGCGACCTTCGGCCTCGACCTCGAGCCGCAAACGCGGCTGGCAATGCTGTTCCTGGTCGGGGCTGGTGTCTACGGCGTGTTCGGATCGGGCGCGTCTTCGCGGCCGCCGGACCCCTCATCGTCGGGTCCGTCTCGTCCGCGGCCGGCGGCTCCGCCGGGGTCGTCCACGCGCTGTTCTGGCTCGGCCTGATCCCGCTCGCCACCGCTCTGACCGCCCGATTCCTCATCATCGAGACGCGCGGCCGGAAGTTACCGGAGTAGCCGCCTCGAGTGTCGCGGCTAGCTCCGCGCAATCGGCTACCGTGACGTCGGGGGCGGCAACTTCACTCGGCCATGGGCCGCGGCGCCGATTCATCCAGGCCGTGCGCAGCCCCACCGCGCGCGCCGCTCGGACATCGAGCAGCGGGTCATCGCCGACATAGAGGATCTGGCGCGGCTCGAGTCGCAGTTCCTGCGCCAGACGCTCGAAGCAGCGCGGATGCGGTTTCGCGCAGCCGATCTGCCGGGCATTGAGCGATACCTCGAATGAGCCCGCGAGCCCGATGAGGGCCAGATCCGCATTACCGTTGCTCAGCGTGGCGAGGGCATAGCGCACACGCAATCGCTCGAGCGCCGGCCGAACGTCCTGGAACAGTTCGAGCTCGTTGCGCGCGGCAAAGAAGACTTCAAACGCGCGCTCCGCCACGCGCTCCTCATAACCGCATTCGCGCGCATGACGCGCCAGAGCGGCAATGCGCAGATACGTGAAGTCGTGTGCGTTGTGTGGTTCCTGGCGAGCCAGCTGCTCGCGCGCGGCGCGCATGTCCTCGATCGAGAGCCGTTGCGTGATGCGCGGACAGTTCTGCCGCAGCCAATCGTGCAGCCGGATCTCCGCGCGCGCGATCACCGGCTCGACATCCCACAGTGTATTATCGAGATCGAAGGCCACGGCGCGGACGTTGCTCAGCATTGACTGCCTCGGACTTGAGCGCGGCGGAGCAGGTCATTCGCCATCCCTGAGTCGCACTGCGCTTGGCTTGAGGAGACACGCGCCCGCACGAGGCGCTCACGAAATGAAGGTTACCACCGCATGTCGGAACTGATGCTGGTCATTGGGAACAAGAACTACTCCTCCTGGTCGCTACGCCCCTGGATCCTCATGAAGCGGCTCGGGCTCGAGTTCCGCGAAGTACTCGTCCGGCTGGATGAGCCGGACTCCAAGGACGAGATCGAGAAGTACGGA
>VBNY01000336.1:6933-7944 GCA_005877705.1 Gammaproteobacteria bacterium | reverse complement strand
TTTGAATTTCGCCCGTAGTTGCGCACAAATGCGACGCATCCGCGGCGGACGGCATCGTTGAAGACCGTTGTCGCGGCATTCACGCCACCAATGTGCGAATTGGAACGACTTTCGCGCCAGTCCGCAGCCCATCGATATAGTCAGCCCAGGCCTGCATCATCTTTCGACGCTCATCGAGCCGCTGCGCGCGGTTGTAGGCCGCCCGGACCTTGTTGCGCTCCTTGTGGGCAAGTTGGAGTTCGATGATGTCGGGGTTCCAGCCCTGCTCGTTCAGCAGCGTGCTTGCCGTGCTGCGGAAGCCGTGTGCGGTCATCTCGTCCCTACTGTAGCCAAGCCGACGCAGTGCAGCACTCAAGGTGTTCTCGCTGAGCGGCCGTTCCTGTGGCCCGATCGCCGGGAATACATAGCGGCCGCCGCCCGTGAGTGGCTGCAGTTCGCGCAGGATCGCAACGGCTTGGCGAGACAGGGGGACGATGTGCAATTCGCCCATCTTCATGCGCTCGGCCGGAATGCGCCACTCGGCTCCATCGAGATCGAACTCCGACCATGCGGCACTGCGCAATTCGCCAGGACGTACGAACACGTAAGGCGCGAGCCGTAACGCTGCATGTGTCGTTGCTTGCCCGTCGTATTCCTGAATCGCGCGCAGCAATTGGCCCACCTTCGAGGGCTCCGTGATGGCCGCATAGCTCTGCGTCCCTTTTGGGGCGAGCGCCCCCTTGAGATCGGCGCTGATGTCGTGTTTCGCGCGGCCCGTCGCTATCGCATAGCGAAATACCCGGCCACACACAGCGCGGACGCGGTGCGCCGTATCGTGGATGCCTTTCTTCTCCAGGCGCTTGAGTACCGCGAGTAGCTCGGGGGCCTCGATGTCGGCGATGGGTCGATTGCCCAGGTACGGACCCGCGAGCTTCACGAGCTGGTCGCGGTCTCGCTGCCACGTGCCCTCGGACAGGGTCGCTTTCTTTGTCTGCAGCCATTCCTGGGCTACTGCTGCAAACGTTTCGGCCT
>VBNY01000336.1:3412-6835 GCA_005877705.1 Gammaproteobacteria bacterium | reverse complement strand
TAGATCCCGAGCGACAACAGCTTCTCGATGCCTGCGTGCGCGTATTTAAAGCGCCATAGACGGGCGCCGTTTGGTTTGACGAGCAGGAATAGCCCCCTCTCGTCGTACACCTTGTAGGCTTTAGCCTTTGGTTTGGCAGCGCGTATCGCGACTTCGGTCAGTCTCATTTTTTGGGGTACCGGTTTTTCGAGACCTGATGGTACCCCAACCGATACCCCAATCAAGGGCGGGCTGGAGAGGGACAGACACAGACGGTTTCGAACGACTCTGAATCACAAGCTTATGAATATACAGTACTTTATTCTTAGGAGAGCGACGGAGAGGGACTTGGCTGAACATCGTTAAAGGGGGTGACTATGGAGCGGAAGGGGATCGAACCCTCGACCTTCGCATTGCGAACGCGACGCTCTCCCAGCTGAGCTACCGCCCCACGGATGACCACCCCACGAAATCACGCCGCTCGCGACCGACGAATAGCTGGCCGATCATCAAGACGCGTGATTTCGCGGGGCCCCGGCCAAGGCGCGCGATTCTAGCATCGCGAAACAGCACGTCCAATCGCGAGCCGCCGCGGCGGCTCGAGTGCAAGGCACTCGAGCGCAGTCGGCCGGTTACCGGCCGCCGCTCTGCGCGGCTATGATCCGATTCGGGCTATGGAGTCTGAGAGAGAGCTGCGGATGCTGGAAGTCGGCGCGCGAGCACCGGAATTCACCTTGCCGGACCAGGGCGGGCAGAACGTCTCGTTGAGCACCCTGCTGCGTCACGGTCCGTTGATTCTCTATTTCTATCCCGCGGATTTCACGCCCGGCTGCACGCGTGAAGCCTGCTGCATTCGGGACTTGCACACGTCGATTCAGGAGGCGGGTCTCGACGTGGCGGGTGTCAGTCCACAGACCCCCGAGAGTCATCGTGCGTTTCGCGATCGCTACAAGCTGCCGTTCACGCTGCTGTCGGACGTCGACAAGTTCGTGATCAGGATGTACGACGTTCTCGGTCCGCTGGGCTTCGGAGTGCGGCGTGCAACGTATCTGATCGACCAGGGACGACACATTCGCTCCGCTGTGCTCGCCGACTTCCGCATTCGCCGGCACGAGGACTTCATCCACAATGCAGTCGCGCTGAGCGCTGGCGCACCTGCGCACCGCGCGCAACGATGAGCGCTGCCTCGAGCGCCCGAAGCGATCGGCGATCGCGGACGGTCAGTACTTGAGCCGCAGCAGGCTCGCTCGGCCAAAGGTCGGGATGCTGACTATATACACGACATCCGGCTCGTCTTCCGCGATGGAGACTGCTTCGAGGCCGCTGAGCTCGTGAATGAGCTGCGGGATGCTGCTGCTGCTTGCGATAACGAGGACTGCGGCGCCCTCATGCTCGTGCATCACTCGTGCCGCAGTCCCGTTAGCATCATTTCCAGAGATGACAACTGGTCGCTTGCCGAGCCGTTCGGCCAGTGGCGCGGCGGTCTGTTGGGCACCGCGCGCATCGCTCACATAGATGGCGTCGAGCCGTCCGGCTCCCCTCGCCTCGCCAAGCATGCGGGCGAGGCGCTGTGCTCGCTGCTCGCCCTCCGGCGATAACGGCGGATCGTCAATGGTCCCGAGCTCCCGTTCGACCGGGCGCACGAGCACGACCAGGGTCGTCGTGGCGGAACGATAAATTGCCAAGCCGGCGCCGATTACCACCAGACCCGCCAGCATGGTGAGCCAGACTGGCAGGAGAAAGGGCCGCCGCTGTCGCGTAATGGCTGGGGGTTCCACCATCCGGCGATGATAATGTGGCGCGCGTTGAACCGGACCTGTGTCGCTGAATGCTCCGGCGCTTGGCGCAAGCGTGGCTTTCTGCCGGCTACAGAAGGCGCGTTTTCAGCGATTTGCGTGCTGCTGCAGTGCAGCATTCGGGGGCCATTCGCTCACGATCGGGCTTTACGTCGAGCTGCTACGCGAATTTTCGGCGCAGTATCGGTAATCTGCGGGCAGGCGGCTGTGTGCAATGCCGAAACTTGGCGGTCGATGGACTAATGCGGTCGGGCGGACAAACAACTGTCATTCAGCGCATTCTCGAGCGACGCGCGCAGCAGCCGCCGGCCATCCAGGATGACACGACCGCAACGATCGCGGTCATGCTGCGCGTGCTGCCGCCGCCGCGGGCGCTGCTGGCTATCGCGGATTCAGTCGTTCGCACCCAGATCGAGCGGTTCATCTCTGCGGAGGTTTTGGACTTTCAGGCAGCGGCGGACGAGCGCGAGGCGCTGAGCCTATTCACCGCCGAGTTTCGTCCCGTGGTCATCACGGACAGTCTCGAGCTGATCCGCAAGCTGCGCGCGCTGCAATCGGAGTTGGTGCCGTTCATTGTCTTCGTGGCGGAGCTCGATGAGGGACAGGAGCGCGAAGTCGGCCTGGCCGCCGGAGCTGATGAGTGCGTCGGCCGCCGCTCATCGGATCGGGAGCTGTCCGCGCGAATTGGTGTGGCGCGGCGCATCGCGGAGCTGGAAGCCGTACTGCGCGTGACGCTGATCGAGAACCGCAAGCTGTCGACGACGGATGATCTCACCCGCGTCGCGAGTCGGCGCTTCTTCAGCAAGCACTTCCCGCGCGAAGTCGAACGCGCCGCGCGTTATGGACGCGCCCTGTCGCTCATCTTGTGCGACATCGACTTCTTCAAAAACATCAACGACACCTTGGGTCACGCCGGCGGCGACGACATCCTGAAGCAGTTCGCGGCCCGCCTGCAGGAGTCGCTGCGGCGCGGGATCGATTGGGTGGCGCGCATCGGCGGAGAGGAATTCGCGATCGTGCTGCCCGAGACCGGGTATGAGCAGGCCCTCGGCGTCGCCCGCAAGCTGCGCGCCGGCGTGGCCGACCGCGGCTTCAGCGCCCAGAGCAAAAATGTCGAGGTGACGGCGAGCTTCGGCCTTTGCGGTCTCGACCGGGTGTCCGCTGGCGAGCGGAAAACTCCGGAGCACATCCTCAAGATCGCGGATGCCGCGCTCTATCGCAGCAAACATGCGGGCCGCAATCGCGTCACGGCCACCATCTTGCCTACACCAGGCCGCTAGGCCAGCGATCATCGTCCGAGTAGTGGCGGGGATCAGTCACTCTCGCACGGCACCGTGCGGCTCGATGCCCGCAAGCGCTTGGCGAAAACTCACGCACTCTGATGCAAGCCATTGCCGCAACTGCTGCTTTGCCTTCGCAGGGCACCTCTGTCCACATGGTTATGCACACATTCTGTGGATAAGTGATTTCACCCGCCACGCCGCGCGCCGCGCGCCGCGCGCGTTCAGTTTGCGGTGGCAAGCGCTGCGCGCTTGTGTGAGACTTTCGCCCCTTTCGCCCCGTTCGCAGGCCCGCACATGAAGAAGACAGGCAGCGAAGCCCGGACCGAAACGGCTGCGTACAGCGAGGACGCGCCGGCCGAGCCGAT
>VBNY01000336.1:0-3394 GCA_005877705.1 Gammaproteobacteria bacterium | reverse complement strand
GGCCGATGTCGCCAAGCAGGGTGTGCGTCTCGCCAAGGAAGAGCTGAAGCGCGCACGCAAGCGACTCAAGGAAGCGAAGCGCGAAGCCAAGCGAGCGCGCAAGCAGGCGGCGGCCGCACGCAAGGTGTGGAAGCGCGCGCGGCGCGCGCAGCGGGACGATTCCGCCAAGAAGCAGACCGCGCGCGGCGCGCGCAAACGCGATAAGAAACATAAAAAAAAGGAACACGTGAAAGCCTCCGTCCCGGCCAAAGCTCAACGTGCGCGGCCGCGCACGCGGGTGGCGAAATCGACGGCGGCGAAGAGACCCCCTAGAGCCAGTGCGCCGCGCGCGAAGCGCGCAGGCGCCAGGACCATGAGCAGGCGCGCGGCCCCGAAACAGCAAGTGAGCAGGCGATCGGCAGCGCCGCGGCCGAGCAGGAAATCCGTGCAGCCGGCAACACTTGCGGTCACGGCAACCGCCGGGCTCGCGGATAACGCCTCGGCCGTCGATGGCGCACTCTTGGACGTCGCGCCCGGTGAGCGGCCGTCTTGACAGCAATGCAACCGTAGGCGAGTCGGCCCTGGCCTTTGCGTCAACAGTAACTCTGTGCGGTATCACGCTGAACCGCGGCGTGCCAGCCGCACTCATAAGGGGAGTTGAAGGGATTTGAGCATGCAAGATCAGCACGCCCATGAGCGCCAGTCACATGCCCCCACGGGAACCGTAGGCGCCGAGCCGCGAATCACACCGTCGAGCTCGCGGATGCTTGCAAGTTATCTCGCGGATATCGAGCAGTTGCTTGATGAGCAGAGATCGGAAGCGGCGCTGCGCGAAGCGTTCGACCTGCCAGAAATCGCCGTAGCGTTGGCGGATCCGCAGCTGCGCAGCTCAGGCGACCGTGTCAAAGCGTGGTGCCACGAGTGGATCGGTCCCCGAGATGCGCATCGTGACACGCAAGGGTCAGAGTACGAGCGCCTATGCGACATCGTGTGTGAGCGCGCGGAGCGCGAACGGGTTTCCGCGTTGGAGACCGTGCCGTCGCTGGCGCTGCGACGGCTGCGGCTGCGTCGCCTGGTGCGCACGCGCCCTAGAGGTTTTAGTTCGGACCGCATGAACCTCCCGGATCCCGAGGGCACCGAGGCAGTGCAAATCTGTACAACGCTCATCGAAGCTGGCCGCCGTTGGTACGCGCACAGCGCCTGCCACGACCCGACGGTGCAGTCGAATCTCGCCCGGCTCGCCGTCCTGCGCTAGAGCCGCCGGGCGCTACTTCCCGAACAGCCTCGGGGGGTCTCGGTAGGGTACAAACACCACACTGGCATCGGTGGTGAGCAGGCTGCCGGACACGCGCCCCCATGCCGCGCGCTCAGAAGGCGAGCTGGAACCGGCTGCCGGCGGGAGTGGCATCAATCCTGAACAGGCATTCAACGGACCCTGCAAGTGAACGACACCCTATAACCAGCTGTTTTTAAATGACTCAGTCCCTCGGCCACTTGTTCTCCTTGCATCGGGGGATGCCTTGGTGGAATATACCTTAGTGAGGGGCCAAAACTATTGAGTGACCGTTCAATGCCCCACTCAAGCGGACTGCAGAAAGCTTCTCGCGGCGAGCGCGGGTTACGCCCGCCGTTGCGCGTCGGCGTCATCCTGGCCGAGCACTTCACCCTGTCGGCATTCGCCGTCTTCATCGACCACCTGAGGCTCGCAGCCGACGAAGGCGATCGCAGTCGACCGTTGCACGTGCAGTGGTCGATCATGGCGAGCCGCCAAGCCTCCGTACCGGCCAGTTGCGAGGTGATGATCGAGCCGACCAGCGGGTTTCTGCCGCCCGAGTCGCTCGACTACGTGATCGTGGTGGGCGGCGTGCTGCATGCGGGTCCGCAGATCGATGAGGCCACGACCCGTTATCTGCGCGAAGTCGCTGCGACCTCGGTGCCGCTGATCGGCATCTGCACCGGCAGCTTCATTCTCTGTCGCGCCGGCCTGATGAAGGGCCGCCGCTCGTGCGTGAGCTGGTACCACTATCAGGACTTTCTCCAAGCCTTTCCCGACCAGCAGGTCGTGGCCGACCGGCTGTTCCTTGTCGATGGCCCGCGCATCACCTGCGCAGGCGGCGCCGGAGCGGCTGCGCTCGCAACCCACCTGATCGAGCGGCACCTCGGTCGAGCCGTCGCGCAGAAAGCCAGTCAAGTGCTGCTGTTCGACCGTCCACGCTCGGGCAGCGAGGCTCAACCTCACCCACCACTGTCAGAAACGGTGAGCGAACCGCGTGTGCGCCGCGCACTGCTCCTGATGGAGCAGAATCTCACGCGCCCGATCGCGATCGCCGCGGTCGGCGCTGAGCTCGGCGTTCTCTATCGCCAGCTGCGGATGCGCTATGCCAACTGGCTCATCGAAAACACCGATCGCTCCGTCACGGACATTGCCAACGAAGCCGGCTTCGCCGACTGCGCGCACTTCTCGCGGCAATTCAAGGACGCCTACGGCCTGTCGCCGTCGACGCGGCGCCTGCAGCCACAACGCGCCGTCAACGGCGACGCCGCGCGGGCTCGGGTTTTCGAGTAGCTGCAGGGGGCTTGCGCGCTGAGTCAGAGGACACCAACACGGCGCATCCGTGTTGCACATGAAGTACTAAGGGGTCAAGAATGAACTCGAAGGTCTCATATGCTGTAGCGGCCATCCTGGGAGGCGCGTCCTTCGGAGCGCGCGCGGCCGAGCCGGCGACCGGCAGCACGGAAGCGGGCACCGAGGAGCTCGCCACGATCACCGTTACCGCGCAGCGCCGCGCGCAGAACATACAAGACGTGCCGATCTCGATGCAGGCCCTTACCGCACAAACGCTGCAGCAACTGAACGTCTCGACGCTCGACGACTACATCAAGTATCTGCCCAACGTCACGACGGCGAACAACGGGCCGGGCCAGAACGAGGTTTTCATGCGCGGCTTGAGCGCCGGCTCGCAGGCCAGCCAGGGCAGCGGCTCGACGGGCGTGTGGCCGAACGTCGCCATCTACCTGGATAATCAATCCGGGCAGCTTCCCAATCGCAACCTCGACATCTATGCCGCCGATCTGAATCGCATCGAGGTTCTGGAGGGTCCGCAGGGCACGCTGTTCGGCGCCGGCGCCGAGGCCGGCGTGATCCGCTACATCACGAACGAGCCGAAGCTCGACGTGACCGAGGCGAACCTCAAGGCCGGCTACGGAGTGACCGCTCACGGCGATCCGAATAGCGACGTGACGGCGGTGGTGAACCTCCCGCTGATAGCCAACACCATGGCCGTGCGCGCGGTGCTCTACAACGACACGCGTGGCGGCTACATCGACAACGTGCCGGCGACGTTCACGCGCAAGAACACCGATATCGGCATCCGCTATGCGAACTACGCAACAGGTTGCGCAATCGGCTCTGCGT
>VBNY01000088.1:8455-20120 GCA_005877705.1 Gammaproteobacteria bacterium | reverse complement strand
ATGCGGCCGAGGCGCTCCTTCAGATCGCTCAGGCTGGTGGCGAGACAGAACACCGCCATCACCTCCGAAGCCACCACGATGTCGAATCCGTCCTGGCGCGGATAGCCGTTGGCCACGCCGCCGAGCCCGATGACGGTCTCGCGCAGCGCGCGGTCGTTCACGTCAACCACACGGCGCCAGGTAATGCGCCGCACGTCGAAGCCGAGCTGATTGCCTTGATGGATGTGATTGTCGATGAGCGCCGCGAGCAGGTTGTTCGCGAGCGCGATGGCGGCGAAGTCGCCGGTGAAGTGCAGATTGATGTCCTCCATCGGGACCACCTGCGAGTAGCCGCCGCCCGCGGCGCCGCCCTTCATGCCGAACACCGGCCCCAGGGCCGGCTCGCGCAGGCAGATGATGGACTTCTTGCCGATGAGATTCAGCGCGTCTCCCAGGCCCACCGTCGTGGTGGTCTTGCCCTCGCCCGCGGGAGTCGGCGAGATGGCCGTGACGAGCACCAGCTTGCCCTCGGGCCGACCGTCGAGGTGCGCCAGGTAGTCGAGCGCCACTTTGGCCTTGTAACGTCCGTAGGGCTCGAGCTGCTCTTCCGGGATTCCCAGCCGCTCGCGGGCGAGCTGCACGATCGGCCGCATTCGCGCGTGCTGCGCGATTTCGATGTTGCTGGGGACGGGAGGCTTGGGATCGGCCGCGGGCGCGGCGGGACTTGCTGGTGTCATTAGCTGTTCTTTGGCGCTGCGGGTGTCTGCACGAGTCTACCCCAAGGGACCGCGGTCGCGCTCAGCCGCCCCGCCTTGCCGTTACGCCGCACGGGGCGGGATCATATCGGCTTCAGTAGAATGGGCGGCAGCAAGCACAAATCGCTGTCTATCCCGACATGCTGTGGCTCAAGGCCTTCCACATTGTGTTCGTCGTCGCCTGGTTTGCGGGGCTGTTCTACCTGCCGCGGCTGTTCGTTTATCACGCGGCGGCGACGGACGCCCCGGGGCTCGAGCGCTTCATCACCATGGAGCGGCGGCTGTTCGGGATCATGACGCTGGGCGCGGCGCTGGCAGCCGTGTTCGGCATGTCGATGATTCTCGCGGCGCCGGAATATCTCGCCGCCGGCTGGCTGCGCGTGAAACTCGTGCTCGTCGCCGTGCTGCTCGGCTATCACATCTGGTGCTACCGGCTGATGGTGGCGCTGCGCAGCGGAAATAACTCACACTCGCAGCGCTGGTATCGACTCTTCAACGAGGTTCCGACCGTGCTGCTGATGGCGATCGTCGTGCTGGCGGTGGTAAAGCCCTGGTAGGAGCCCAGGCCGCACGCACGGCGTCAGCGCGGGGCGCGATACCCGCCAGGCACGCCGCGGGGTGACAGAACGATCTGCCACAGCTGCGTGCGGCGCGCGCGGAAGTTCGCAGCCGAACCCATCAGCCAGAAGTGCCACATGCGGTGGAAGCGTTCGCCATAGCGGGGCGCGAGCTCGGGCCAATGGCGCTCGAAATTGGCCGACCATTCAAGCAGCGTGCGGTCGTAGTGCTGGCCGAAGGAGTGGACGTCCTCGATGACCCACAGGCCTTCCGCGGCCGAGGCAATCTGCGCCAGCGACGGCAGCTGCCCGTTGGGAAAGATGTATTTCTCGATCCAGGGATCGGTAGCGATCGAGGAGCGGTTGTTGCCGATCGTATGCAGCAGGAACAGGCCGTCCGGCCGCAGCAGCTCGCGCGCCTTCGCCAGATAGGTGCGGTAGTTGCGTACTCCGACATGTTCGAACATGCCCAGCGAGAAGATGGCATCGAAGTTGCCGGTGAGACTGCGGTAGTCCTGCAGCCGGAACTGCGCGTCGAGCCCCGCGCAGCGCCGTTGCGCACTCTGTAACTGATTGCGCGACACGGTGACCCCGGTGACGCAGGCGCCGTAGCGCTCCACTATGAACTGCGCCGCCCCACCCCAGCCGCAGCCGATGTCGAGCACACGCATGCCGCGCTGTACGCCGATCTTGCGCGCGACGAGATCGAGTTTCGCTTCCTGGGCTTCCTCGAGCGTGGCGGCGCCCGCCCAGTAAGCGCAACTGTAGATCATCCGCCGGTCGAGCATGCGCTCGTAGAGATCGTCGCCGAGATCGTAGTGCTGCCGCCCGACGACGAATGCGCGGCGTTCGCTCTGCAGGTTGATGAGGCGTGCGCTGAGCGCCAACAGCAGCGCGCGCGGCGAGCGCAGGCGCTCGTCGATGCTGCTGCGCACGACCCGGGTCAGCATCTCATCGAGCTGCTCGCAATCCCACCAGCCATCCATGTAGGACTCTCCCGCCCCGAGAGAGCCGTGTCCGAGCAGGCGCTGGAACAGGCGCTCATCGTGCACCCGGATGTCCCACGGGCGTGAGCCGTTGACCTTTACATCGGCGGTGGCGAGCATTTCCGTCACAGCTCGCTCATACGAGTTGCGCCCGCCCTCGACCGTCCCATGGTTGAACGTGTGCGATGCTCGAGGCTCCGCCATGCTAATCCTCGTGGTTTCCTGGTGCCTGATGGCTAAACATACCCGCGCCTACCGGATCGGGCCAGTACTGGGAAAAGGCGCCGGCTCTGCGGGCCGCTCGCCTTTAGTCCGCGCGCGCGGAGGTGGCCAGCGAGGCCGAAGCGGACGGTAGATTCGGGTCCGTGGCCGCGCCCCGCTCGCCGGGCGCGCCCGTGGGCGGAAGCTCGATCAGGTGACGGACTCGCGGGGGTCCCTCCCCCCGATGAAAGGCGAGCGCCTGCCGCTCGATATCCTGATCGGCTACCGTAGAGCGGTGATGGCGCCGCACGTGCTCGACCCAGTTCGGGCTGTGATAACGCTCGATGAACAGCTCGGGTTCATCGACGTCCTGCATCAGCGTCCAGCGTCTGGCCCCGTCGCGGCGGCGGATTCGGCGCAGCTCCCGCATCGCGAGCAGGAAGCGGTCGGCCTCCGCTGGCGCGACCCGATATTCGACCGTCACGACCACCGGACCGCTGTCCGCCATTCGCCCCATCAGCGCTTGCTGTTCCGCCGACCAGGTGCGCGACGGATCGAGATTGAGATCCTCCGGTTGCGGGAGTGGCAGCCTGCGCCCGAGCAGGACTGATACGCACAGCAGCGCGCCGGAGCAATAGAGCGCACTCGCGAGGCTGAATTGATCCGCGACGACGCCCCACAGCCAACTGCACACCGCGAGGCCGCCAAACGTAACCGTCTGGTAGATGGCCACCGTGCGGCCCACGACCCAACGCGGCGATGACGTCTGCACAGTGACATTGAACGTCGAAAGAGCCGTCACCCAGCAGGCACCGGCGAAAACCAGCCCGGCCATCGTCAGGGGGTGCGCCGAGCTGGCGGCCGCGACCACGGTGGCCACGCCAAAGCCGGCCGTCGACACGCGGACCACGCGCTCGTTGGTATAGCGGAGGCGCGCGGCCGTGCTGCCGAGCGCTCCAATCACGGCGCCGACCCCGAACGCGCCAAACAATATGCCGTAGGTGACCGCTCCGCCGCCTACCAGATCACGCGCGATCAGCGGCATCAGAGCCCAGATTGTGCTGCCGAGCAGGCCAAACACCATGCCGCGCACGAGCACCGATCGAATCCCTGGCGACAGCCGCGCGTAGCGCAGCCCGGTACCCATGGCCGTGAGCATGTTCTCGGGCGGCAGGAAAGTGGCCGGCCTCGGTCTGCGCCACGCAACCAGCACCGCGATCAGACCTAGATACGACAGGGTGTTGACGAGAAACGCGGCGGGCGGTCCCGCCGCCGCAACCAGCAAACCGCCGATGGCCGGACCCGCGGTGCGCGCCAGATTGAAGCCGAGGCTATTGAGAGAGACCGCCGCGGACAGCTCGGAGCGCGGCACCTGCTCGCCGACGGAGGACTGCCATGCGGGACCGTAGATCGCCGTGCCGACGCCGATCAGAAAGGTGAATGCGAGCAGCGACCACGGAGTGATCTTCCCCAGGTAGCCGAGCACCGTCAGGACCGCCGACACGATCAGCATGAAGACCTGGGCGATCAGCATCACGATGCGCCGGTCCCAGATATCCGCGGTGGCTCCCGCGGCGAGTGACAGCAGCATGATCGGCAGCGTCGTCGAGGCCTGCACCAGCGCCACCATGTCGGGCGACGGCGCGAGCGATGTCATCAGCCATGAGGCGCCTACCACCTGAATGAGGCTGCCGAAGTTCGAGATGAGGCTGGCCGTCCAGATCGCGAGAAAGATGCGATAGCGGAACGGGCCGAGCGTCGCTTTGCGCCACGACGCGGACAACAGCGAGGTCGCTCGGTTCGGCTGCGTCACTTGGGGAGCATCCTTCCGAAGGCGATGGCGCGGCCTCGCGGCTCGGAGTCCGCTGACAGCCTCATCACCAGATCGACACGCGATCCTGCGGCTTGATGTACAGCTTGTCGCCGGGCTGCACATCGAATGCCTGGTACCACGGGTCGATGTTCGGCAGCGGTCCGTTCACGCGGAAATACGGCGGGCTGTGCACGTCCGACATGACAAGCTCCCGCAAGGCGCCTTCGCGATACTTCGCGCGCCAGACCTGCGCCCAGGAGAGAAAGAAGCGCTGGTCGCCCGTGAGACCGGCGATGACCGGTGCCGGCTGGCCTTTGAGAGACAGATGGTAGGCGTGGTAGGCCATGTTGAGCCCGCCCAGATCGCCGATGTTCTCGCCGACCGTGTTGGCGCCGTTCACCTTCAGCCCGGGGAGCGCCTCGAAGCCGGAGAACTGTTTGATGAGTTTCGCCACCCGCCCGGTGAACACCTCCGCGTCCTTTTGGGTCCACCAGTCCTTGAGCCCGCCGTCGGGGCCGAACTTGCGCCCCTGGTCGTCGAAGCCGTGGCCGATCTCGTGACCGATCACGGCGCCGATGGCGCCGTAGTTCACGGCCGCATCGGCGTTGGGATCAAAGAACGGCGGCTGCAGGATCGCGGCCGGAAATACGATCTCGTTGTTGAGCGGGTTGTAGTAGGCGTTGATCTGTTGCGGGGTCATCTGCCATTCGGCGCGGTCGACGGGCTTGTCGAGCCGCGCTACCTGATAACGCCAGTGCCACTGCGCTGCGCGCCGCGCGTTGCCGATGACATCGTCGCGGCGCACTTGCAACGTCGAGTAATCCTTCCACTCGTCCGGGTAGCCGATCTTCGGGGTGAACGTCGCGAGCTTCTCGTGCGCGCGCGACTTGGTCTCGGGCGTCATCCAGTCGAGCGCATCGATGCGCTCACTGAGGGCGGCGCGCAGGTTGGCGACGAGCTCCTGCATCTTGGCCTTGGATTGCACAGGGAAATATTTCGCGACGTACAGCTGACCGACCTGCTCACCGAGTGCCCCGTCCACCTGATCGACAGCCCGCTTCCAGCGCTCCCGCTGCTGCGGTTGGCCGCGCAGTGTCTGTCCGTAGAACGCGAACCGCGCATCATCGAGGCGCTTCGGCAGGTACGGCGCGTGGTCGCTCAGATAATGAAAGGCGAGGTAGGCCTTGAGCGTCGGCAGCGGCGTGCGGTTGAACAGGTCCGCGAGCTCCTTGATCGCCGTGAGCTCGCTCAGGATCAGGCTCTGGCGCCCGCCAAGCTCCGAGGCGTCCAGGAACGCCTGCCACGGGAAGCCCGGCGCGTAGGCGAGCAACTGTTGCTTGCTGCGCGGGTTGTAGGTGGCATCCACGTCGCGGCGCTTGGCGATGGGCCACTGCACCTTGGCGGCCGCGGTCTCGAACGCCAGGATCTGCTGCGCCTTGCCGGCCGCATCGGCGCTGCCGCCGAGCGTGAGCAGCTGCTCGATGTAGGCGCCATACTTCTCGCGCAGCTGCTTCAGCTGCGGATCATCCTTGAGGTAGTACTCGCGGTCGGGCAGCCAGAGATGCGACTGACTGATCACGACGGAGTACTGGTCCGGATTCTTGAGGTCCGGCGGCAGGTCGATGTCGAACAGCGAGGCGAACCCGGGCAGCCCGAAGAGCGTCGCGATGTCCTTGGCAGTGGCTGCGGATTCGATGCGCTCGAGATCGCCTTGCGCGGGAGCGAGGCCGTTGGCCTCGATCGCCGCTTCGTCCATGAAGCTCGCGTAAAAATCGCCGATCTTCTGCGCGGGGCTGCCGGCGGAAGGCTGCGAGGCCGCCGCCTGCTCGATGATCCCGCGCACCCGCGTCTTCGAGAGCTCATCGAGCTCGTTGAAGACGCCGAAGCTGGCGCGATCCGCCGGAATTTGAAAAGTGTCGTACCACTTGCCGTTGGCGTGCGCGAAGAAATCATCGCCGGGCCTGACCTCTGGCTTGCCGGCTGTCAGATCGAGGCCGAAGTCGCCGATGGCCGGCCGCGGTGGCGGCGCGACGGCCGGCCCGGGTGCAACACTGGTGGACACCGGCTTCTCCTCCACGGGCTTCGAAGAACAGGCGGCCACGGCAACGAGCGCCGCCGCCATCCATGACAGTGATCTCATCGGCAAGCAACCCCCAGGAAGGTCAGTCGCCAATCATACGGCATAAACCTCACACCACGGGGAAGCGCCTCACACGGTGATTCCCGCCTTGGAGAGCGGCAGTGCGCGAATGCGCTCGCCGGTCGCGGCAAAGATCGCGTTGCAGAGCGCGGGGGCGATGGGTGGCAACGCCGGCTCCCCGAGTCCCGTCGGGGGGAAATCGCTCTGGATGAAATGCACGTCGATCCGCTGCGGAGCCTGCGGCATGCGCAGCAGCGGGTAGTGGTCGAAGTTGGTTTGCTGCACGCGGCCATTCTCGATGGTGATCTCCAGTCCGAGCGCCGCGCTCAGCCCGTCGATCACCGCGCCCTGGCACTGATTCTCCGCGCCGCTCAGGTTGATGACCGGGCCGACATCGCCGACGACGGTGACGCGCTGCACGCGCAGCTTGCGGCGAGCGTCCACCGATACTTCGGCAATCTCGGCAAAGTGCCCCGCGTGGCTGAAGTGGAACGCCAAACCACGGCCGCTCCCTGGCGGCAGCGGCTTGCCCCAGTCCGCCTCCTGCGCGGCGCGCTTGATCACCGCGGCGGCACGGCCCGTATTCAGCGAGCGCTCGTTGCCCGGCTCGAGCCAGCGCGGCGCGCCCATGATCTCCAGCAGGAACTCGACGTGATCGCGCCCGGCGGCAACGGCGAGCTCGTGCACGAACGACTGCACCGCGAACGCGATCGCATTCGAGCCGGGCGCGCGCCACGGCCCGCACGGGACCTGTAACGGCAGCTGCGTCTGGGTGAGGCGGAAACTCGGCACGAGGAGCGCCGGAAAATCGTCGCCCGAGATGCCGCCGCCGCTCACCGGTTGCGCGCCGTCGGCCGAGAACGTGATGAAGTGATCGTTCCACGCGGCGAGTCTGCCAGCCGCATCCACGGCCCCCTTGAAGGCGTGGAATCCCCCGACCCGGTAGAAATCGTGCCGCATGTCCTCCTCGCGCGGCCAGATCAGCTTCACCGGCGCCGCGGCGTGCTTGGCGATGAGGGCGACTTCGCACATGTAGTCGTTCATCAGCCGCCGGCCGAAGCCGCCGCCGACGCGTGTCTGATGCAGGGTCACGCGGCTCTCGGGAATGGCCAGAGTGTTGGCTACGGCCTTGAGCCCTGCCTCCGGCGTCTGTGTCGGCGCCCAGATCTCGACGGCGCCGTCCCGATACCAGGCCGTGCAGTTCTGCGGCTCGAGCGGCGCGTGCGCGAGGAACGGATACGTGTAGAGCGCTTCGACCGTCTTGGCAGCGCCCGCGAACGCGGAATCCACGTCGCCAACATTGCGCAGCGTCTGCGCGCCGGGCTGGCGCGCAAGCTCCTCGGCTCTGGCGATCGCGCCGCTCCAACTGTCCTTGGCGGCGTTGGTTTCGTCCCACGACACTTGCAACCGCTGGCGCGCGCTGAGCGCTGCCCACGTGGAGCTTGCCAGGATGGCAACACCGGGCATCACCTCGGTGACCCGCCCATTGCCCTCGACCACAAACGCGGCGCGCACACCGGGGAGCGCGCGGATCTCAGCGAGGTTCGCGTTGCGGACGCGACCGCCGGTGGCCGGGCATTTCTGATACACGGCGAACAGCATGCCGGGCAACACCTGGTCGATGCCGAACAGCGGCTCCCCCGCCACGATCTTGCTGTTGTCGACGCCCGGCACGCGCGTACCGAGCAGCCTGTAATCGTCGCGCGCTTTCAGCACGACGGACTTTTCATCCGGTACCGGCAGCGCCGCGGCCTTGCTCGCGAGCTCCCCGTAGCCGAGAGAGCGCCCGCTCGAGCGATGCAGGACCCTGCTGCGCTCCGTCGAGCACTGCCCCTCGGGGACTTGCCACTGGCGCGCCGCAGCGGCCACGAGCATCGCGCGCGCAACCGCCCCCGCGCGGCGCAATTGATCCCAATTGTTGGGGATGGAGCGTGAGCCGCCCGCGCTCTGCCGCCCGAAGACCGCCGGGTTGATCGGCGCCTGCTCGATGCGTACCGCGGACCAATCGGCGTCCAGCTCCTCCGCGATGATCATCGGCAACGCCGTCTTGATCCCCTGACCGATCTCCGGACCTTTGGAGAGGATCACGATCGAGCCGTCGGCGGAGATCTGGAGGAACGCGTTGGGCGCGAACTGGACGGCGGCGCTCGCACGCTCGCCAAGATAGAACGCGAGCACGAGCCCGCCGCCGGCCGCGCCGGCGATCTTCAAGAAAGAGCGTCGACTCAACGCGCCAGGCGCCACTCGGCGCGCTGCATCGACTGCGGCTTCGGTCTCGACGCTGCTGTGTTTCATCGCTCATCACCCCAATGCTGAATCAGATCGTGCCATGAGCGGCTCGGCGACACCCTCGGCTCGGACGCATCCGTGCCGACATACAGGAACCCGACGATCGCATCCTTGCGCTCCAGGCCCAACGCGGCCTTGACCGCATCGTCATAAGCCGCATCCCCGGTCTTCCACATTGCGTTGAAACCGAGCGCCAGCGCCGCGAGCATGATGTTGTGAGCCGCGGCGCCGGCGGACAGAGTCTGCTCGATCACAGGAATTTTCACGGCCGGATTGCAGATCGCGGCGACCACTATGATCAGCGGCGAGCGAAACGCCTTTTGCCGCTCGCGTTGCAATGTCTCCTCGGTGACCGTCCCATGACTGCGGCGCACGTGCTCTGCCAGCAAATCTCCGAAGCGCGCGCGCCCTGCGCCCTGAATGACGATGAAGCGCCACGGCCGCAGACGTCCGTGGTCAGGTGCGCGCACCGCGCTCGCAAAAATGAGCGCCAAGGCACCCTCATCAGGCGCGGGCTCGACCAGTGCTTTGGCGGAGCGTCGCTGTAGGAGCGCGTCAATCGCTTGCATTGGCTTGCTTCACCTTCGAGATTCAGCGACAACACGCGCATTCTCCCAGATACTGCGCAGCCGCAGGAGCTGTCGTGCGCCTTACCCGGCGGGAATGAAATCTGCTGGTTCGCTGCGCGAGAAAGCGATCGAGCTCCACATGGCCCTAGAGCAGTCACCGGCGGATAACAGTTTCGATTTAATCGGTACGATCCCCTTGATCGCTGCGGCACGGCGCTTCGGCATACCGACCCACGTGAGCGAAGGTCCGGGGCAAGGATCCTCGGGCCGACAAGTCTGGACGTGCTGGCCGCGCAGCCGCATGGAGATCGCCCACGACGCCCTCGCTCAGGTCATCCATTGCGACTGCGAGGCGGGAGTGACGTCCGCAGGCCGGGCGAATGTGTGGCGCGCTTTTACAAGCGGCTGGAGTTACGAGGGTGACTTCGTGGACGCCGTTGCAGCACTCGCCCTGCATGTCGCCGAACTGCGACCGCCGCCGCGCGCCGCAGAACCGTAGCCTTCGTCGGTCGAGCTCACGGCCGCACTGGACCGTGCCTGCGCCAAGCCTCTCGGCCTCCGCTTCGCTCGAGCTGGGCAGTCCGTCCGTTGCCGTGGCACACTCGCGCCGTGCTGGCACTTTCAAGAAGCCCGTGAGCGCAACAAAGGACGCGTCCTGCGTACTCTCGCGGGCGCGTGCGACGTAAACCAATGGCCTCCATCGGACTCGACACCCCGCAGCCTGCCGCTGCGCCGGCAACACTCGCGCTCGAACCGCCGACGCCGGCGGAGCGTTACCGGCAGGTGCGTGCAGCGACGCTCGCCTTGTGCAGCCGGCTTGCGCCCGAGGACTATGTCGTGCAGTCGATGCCCGAGGCGAGCCCTGCGAAGTGGCACCTGGCCCATACGAGCTGGTTCTTCGAGGAATTCGTGCTGCAGCAGGCGATCGGCGCGTACCGGTTCTACGACGAGCGCTTCCGCTATCTGTTCAACTCGTATTACAACACTGTTGGTCCGGCGCACGGCCGCCCGCAGCGGGGGCTGCTTTCGCGGCCCACCGTGCTGCAGGTTGTCGCTTATCGGAATCACGTCGACGAGCGCCTCAGCGCGCTGCTGCGCAGCGAGGCGCTGCCGCCGCAGCTCACGCAGGTCGTCACCTTGGGATTGCATCACGAGCAGCAGCATCAGGAGCTGCTGCTCACCGACATCAAACACCTGTTCTCCTGCAATCCACTGCTGCCCGCTTACGCCGAGCCGGCGGCCGCGACCGAACCGGCCGTGAGCACGCCACGCTGCGCGCCGCACCTGGCATACATCCCGGTCGAAGGCGGGCTCGTCGAGATCGGTCACGCGGCTGCGGGCTTCTGTTTCGATAACGAGCTGCCGCGGCACCGCGTGTATGTCGCGCCATGCCAGCTCGCCAGTCGTGCGGTAACGAACGGCGAATTTCTCGAGTTCGTGCGCGCCGGCGGCTACGCCACCCCCGGACACTGGCTGGCGGACGGCTGGGCGACAGTGCAGCGTGAGGGTTGGTCGCGTCCGCTTTACTGGTCCGAATCGCTGGACCAGGAATTCACGCTGACCGGGGTGCGTGAACTCAACCCGCACGCGCCCGTCTGTCACGTGAGCTACTACGAGGCGGACGCCTTCGCCCGCTGGGCGGGGGCGCGCCTGCCGACGGAATTCGAGTGGGAGACCGCCGCCGCGCGCGCGGCCGGCAGCGGCAATTTCCTCGACAACGGTTTATGGCACCAAGCCCAGACAGCGCTCGTGCAAATGTTCGGTGATGTCTGGGAATGGACGCAATCCGCGTATGCGCCGTATCCCGGATATCGGCCGCTCGCCGGTTCGCTGGGTGAGTACAATGGCAAGTTCATGGTGAACCAGCTCGTGCTGCGCGGCGGCTCCTGCGCCACGCCGCGCAGCCATATCCGCACGACATACAGGAATTTCTTCAACCCCGCGGCCCGCTGGCAATTCAGCGGGCTGCGGCTCGCCACCAACCCCTAGGCGCACAGCGTGACCATCAGCCGCAGTCCGAACCTGCGCCCGCTCGATAGCGGCTGCGCCGACTGGCCGCTCGTCGATGAGGTGCTGCAGGGGTTGCGGGCCAGGCCGAAGCGGCTCTCGCCCAGCTACTTCTATGACGAGCACGGCGCGCAGCTGTTCGAGAGGATCTGCGAGCTTCCGGAGTATTACCTCACGCGCGTCGAAACCGGAATTCTCGCGACTCACGCGCGCGACATCGCGAGCCGCTTCGGCGACGCTGCACTGCTGCTCGAGTTCGGCAGCGGTGCGAGCGCCAAGACGCGCCTGCTGCTGGATGCGCTGCCGGCGCTCGCGACGTACGTGCCGGTCGACATCTCGCGCAGTCACCTGCTGGAGGCGGCGCGCAGG
>VBNY01000088.1:0-8376 GCA_005877705.1 Gammaproteobacteria bacterium | reverse complement strand
ACGATCGGCAACTTCGACCCGGCCGCCGCGACTCGGCTCATGCGACTCATGCGGCAGATCGCCGGCTCTGGGGCGGCGCTGCTGATCGGGTTCGATCTGGTCAAGGATCCGGCCGTGCTCGAGCGTGCCTACAATGACTCCGCGGGTGTCACGGCCGCCTTCAACCTCAATGTGCTGCGCCGGTTGAATCGCGAGCTGGGTGCGAACTTTGAGTTGCCGGGCTTCCGCCACGAAGCCGTGTGGGTGCCGGCTGCGAGCCGCATCGAGATGCACCTCGTCAGCGTGGCTGCGCAGGCAGTGGCGATCGCCGGAGAAGTCATCCCCTTCGAGGCCGGCGAGCGCCTGGTCACCGAGCACTGCCACAAATACACCCCGGACTCCTTCGCGGCCCAGGCGCAGGCCGCGGGGTGGACTGCCAGGCAGACCTGGGCCGACGAGCAGGGCTACTTCAACGTCCAGTATCTCGAATAGCCGCGCTATATAGTGCCTAGAATGGACCCGCGCACTCTGCAGGAGATTGAGGACGCCATCCGCACGATCCCGGACTACCCCAGGCCAGGCGTGCTGTTCCGCGACATCACGACGCTCCTCGGCAATCCGCGCGTCTTCCGCAGGGTGGTGGACGAGCTGGTGCAGCCTTGGACCGGCGCCAACGTGGACTATGTGGCCGGCATCGAGGCCCGCGGCTTCATTCTCGGCGGCGCCATCGCCCATCAGCTCGCCGCCGGGTTCGTGCCGATCCGCAAGAAGGGCAAGCTGCCGCACGCGACCGTGCGCGTGGCCTACTCCCTCGAGTACGGTCTCGACGAGATGGAAATGCACAAGGATGCCGTCGGACGCGGGGAGCGGATCATCATCGTGGACGACCTGATCGCGACGGGCGGCACCGCGGAAGCGGCGGTAAAGCTGTTGCGCTCGCTCGGCGCCGAGATCCTTGCCGCCTGCTTCATCATCGACCTGCCGGATCTGGGCGGCTCGCGCAAGCTTGCGGCGCTCGAGGTTCCGGTGCGTACCCTCGTGGCTTTTCCGGGACACTGACCGGCGGCGGTTGCCAGGCTCCGCCGCAGAGGGCGGTTCGCGTTATTTGTCAAGGGGATGCGGCAGTGCAAGCGTCAACATTACGTTGTAGTCATGCTGGCGCCGCGCGACAGCAATTGCAGTCATAATAGCGCGGTTTTTTAATCTACCGCTCAATCGCTCTCAACAATGGAGGCTATCGATGTTCAAGAAGCTTGTTCCCGTCCTGAGTCTGCTGCTACTCGCGGGCCCGGTATTTGCCGCCGACACGACGACTCCCTCGCAGGACCAGTCAGCGTCGGCGCCGGCCAAGACCCATGCCAAGAAGCATCACGGCAAGAAGCATACTAAGGCTGCATCGGGCGCCGAGCAGTCGAGCCCGCCGAAGCAGTAACCGAGGCTGATTCGCGGTTGAGGAGCCCCGCCACGAGCGGGGCTCTTTGTTTATTGGCCGAAATGGCCTACGGCCATTTCGGCGAGCGCGCCTGTAGGACGGAAGCTGACAGCGCTTTCAGGCTCCGGCCGGCTGTCGGGCCGGCAGCCGGCCGCTGGAGTTACCCGAAGGTGCAGGCCAGGGTACGGCACATGTCAATGCGAGATCTGCAATCGCTGCTGGCGCTCGTCGTCGGAATGCTGCTGGTGCTGGCCGCCGCGTAGAGGGGTGAGCGTGAGCCTCCCCTGTCGCCGCGCGCAGTGACTCTGGCGTCCGCCGTGGGCATCTGCTAATCACTACCGAAGGCTAAGGCGATCGTGCACCCGGAAGTGAGTCTGCAGATGGCCGAAACACCGGCGGCGGCCGACCCGGGCCCTGAGCTGCGCGAGCGGCAGATTTCCTGGTCCGCGCTGCGGCTGTTGCCCACGCGGCTGTGGGTTCCGTTGTGCGCAGTACTGCTGACGACGCTCACGCTGGCCGCCGTCGGCGAGTGGTCGGCGCAGAGCGCGCTGACGCGGCTCGGCCTCTTTGTCTTGACCGTCGTGACGCTGGGGTTGCTGCTCGCCGTCACGCGGCTGTTGCTCATCGAAGCCGAGCGTCAGGCAAGGCTGCGGGGCGCCGCGCAGCAGCAGAAACGCGAGCTCGACAACCTCGTGGAGGCACGCACGGGTGAGCTGTCCGCGCTCTCCACTCACCTGCAGGAACTTGCGGAGAAGGAGAAGTCCGAGTTGGCGCGCAATCTGCACGACGAGCTCGGCGGGCTGTTGACTGCGGCAAAGATGGACCTGTCATGGCTGCAGTCGCGCGTCGATGCGCCGCCGATCCACGAGCGCCTCGCCCAGCTTGGCGGCGTGCTGGATGAGGCGATGGATCTCAAGCGCCGGCTCGTAGAGACCCTGCGCCCTTCCCTGCTGGATCACTTCGGACTTGCGACGGCGCTGCGCGCCTATGTCGATGCGGCGAGCGCCAAGGCGGGCCTGCAGTGCGAGATCCTCCTGGCGGAGGACGGCGAGCCCCTGCCGAGAGACGTCGCCATCGCGCTGTTTCGTATCGTGCAGGAGGGGCTCACCAACATCGTGCGGCACGCCGAGGCCCATCACGTGCGACTGCAGGTGACGAGCGATGGAGCGGCGTACGTATTCACGCTCAGCGACGACGGACGCGGGTTCGATCCGCACGGCCCGCAGGTACGCCGGTCTCACGGCATCATGGGAATGCGGCAGCGTGTCAGGGCGCTCGGCGGGGAATTGACTCTGGAGTCGAGCCTCGGGCGCGGTACTACCTTGCGCGTGCGCGTGCCCAAGGCCGCGCCGGGGCGGTGAGGCTCAGTGACTGCCAGGTTCAGTGACTCGAGGCAGGCGGCGTCCATTTGGAATGCCCGTCCACCACGATCCCCTTGAGCAGCGTGATATCGCGCATCTTGTCGAGGAAGTAATCGGCCCCCGCGGCGAAGCAGTGATCGCGGACGAAGTCGGACGCGTAGTTGGTGAGCACCACGATCAGGGGTTGGGCGTCCGGGGGATAGAGCTGCCGCGCCTGGCGGATGACGGCCACCCCGTTGCCTTCAGCCAGCTCGATGTCGACCACCAGCACATCGTAGCTTGCCTCCTGCAGCTTCAGCAGCGCCTCCGACTGCGTCGCCGCCTGGGCCGTCACCGCGAGGCGCCCCGGCTCGGACAGCAGGTCCACCAGCCGCCGGGAAAGCACCGCCGAGTCCTCGATGAGCAGAATGCGCCGTTCGGCGGTGGGTGAGCCGTTGAAGCCGCTGGGACGTAATTCTGCAGTGCCCATGTGTGTCACTGCACCAGGTTGTTCTTGATCGCGTAGTAGGTGATGTCAGCATTGGTCTTCATGCCCATCTTCTCCAATATCCGTGTGCGATAGGTGCTGACTGTCTTGACGCTCAGAAACAGCTTGGCGGCGATCTCCGACACGCTCTTGCCCTCGGCGAGCTTGCAGAAGATCTGAAACTCGCGCTCGGACAGCACGCTGTGCCGCGGCTCACCCGGACCCGGAGCGCCCTGCATGCCGCTCACCAGCATCTCGGCCAACTCCGGACTCACGTAACGTCCGCCACGCACAGCCGCGCGGATGGCCCGGCACAGCTCGGCGTCGTCCGCCGTCTTGCTCACGAACCCGCTGGCTCCGGCCCGCAGCACGTTCAGTCCGTACTGGTTCTCCGGATACGCGCTCAACACCAGGGTCGCGACCGACTCATGATGCGCCTTGATCTGTCTCAAGACATCGAGGCCTGACATGTCGGGTAGTGACAGGTCCAGCAGCAGCACGTCGCACGGCGCCGCGCGCAACAACGCGAGTGCCTCGCGTCCGTTGCTGGCCTCACCCGCCCAGGCGAAATCCGCTTGGCTCTCGATGATCTGCTTGAGCCCGATCCGCACGAGCTGGTGATCGTCTACGACTGCGACTCGTGTGGCGGGCATGGCAGCATTATCGTGACTTTCCCGCGCCAAAGAAGCCCGGCATCCGCGCTTCCAGTGCCGGATTGAAGGCTACCCACCCTGAGGCGGGATCGATGTGGGAGACAGGGAGCTCGACCGCGCAGTGCCAACCCGACGGTCTGTAGGAGTCGTCCTACGCCAGAACATGCGCCCCCTTTCCGCGCGCAGCGCGGCGCTTGAGGAGTAGCATGCAGCGTGCCTGATCAACAGACTAGCGGGTCAGCGCACATCGTCGTGCATGGTGGATGACTCATCCTTGGGTCCGGCGGCAGCTGCCTCCTTGCCGTTATAGGTTTCGAGCCGGTTGTAGAGGGTCTTCAGGCTCACCCCCAGTATCTCCGCCGCCTTGCGCTTCACGTGGCCGCAATACGCGAGCGTAGCCATCGTGACACGGCGCTCCACCTCTTCGAGCGGAGTACCGACGCGGATCGTGATGGTGGTGCCGTCATCGGTTTTCGGCGGGCTATCCGTCACGGCGACGTCGCACTCGATGATCTCGTCAGCCATGATGAACGAGCGCTGGACATAGTTCCTCAGCTCGCGCACGTTGCCCGGCCAGCTGTGCTGGTACAGCCGCACGAGAGCATCCCGCGAGAATGTCTTGTGCGTGCCCTCGACGCGATTGAGCTCGTCCAGGAAAAACTGCGCGAGCTGCTCGATGTCCGCACCGCGCTCCCGCAGCGGGGGCAGCCGGATCGGGAATACGTTGAGCCGGTGATACAGGTCTTCGCGCAGCTTGCCGTCGGTGACCGCCTTCTCGGGCTCGCGATTGGTGGCGCAGATCACGCGCACGTCGCTCGCGATCTGCTGTGTGCCGCCGACACGCGTAACGGTGCCGGTCTCGAGCACTCGCAGCAGCTTCACCTGCAGCTCCATCGGCATCTCGGTGATCTCATCGAGAAAGATGGTGCCGCCGTTGGCGCGCTCGAAGAACCCCTTGTGCTGCCGGTCCGCGCCGGTGAAGCTGCCGCGCTCGTGACCGAACAGCTCGCTCTCGATGAGCTGCGGGGCGACAGCGCCGCAGTTGAGCGGCAGGAAGGCGCCTTCGCGCCGCCGCGAGAGCTCGTGGATGGTCTGGGCGGCGAGCTCCTTGCCGGTGCCGCTCTCGCCGATCAGCATGACGGTCGCCGACGTCGGCGCCACGCGTGTCAGCTGGTCGTACAACACCTGCATGCGCGGTGAGCTACCGAGAATGCGGCCGAACCGCCCGAGGCGGCGCAGCTCCTCGCGCAACTCGCCGATCTCCTGTTGCAGCGCGCAGGTCTTCTTTGCGTGGCGCAGCACGGCTTGTACGCGCTCGAGATCAGCCGGCTTCACCAGATAGTCGCTGGCTCCCGCCCGCAGGGCTGCTACGGCGCTGTCGACTGTGGCATGACCGGTGACGATGATGACCTCCGTGGTCTCCGGCTTCTCCAGCTCGCGCGCGAGCTCGATGCCCTCGCCGTCGGGGAGACGCAGATCGGTCAACAGCACGTCCGGACGCTGCCGCCCCAGCTCGATGCGCGCATCACGCAGACTATGGGCTCGCGCGACCGTAAAGCCTTCCATGCGCGCGACTTCCTGCAGCCAGTCCACGACGTCCGTATCGTCGTCGACTATCAGAGCGTGTGCCATCTCATCCCCTTGACCTGATCCGGACCACTGTAAGCTCCCTGGCCGCGAGCTTTACAACTGTCGCCCCTTCCAGACAGACACGCCTGCCGCCTGATCTCGACACGAAGTTACCGCAATCAGCGCTCGATGACTTGGGCGTGAAGCTGGCCTTGCGCTTCGCAGGGCTGCCTTGGGGCAGATCGGTCGGCGACCGTGCCGACGGAGCGTATTAGATTACCACGCCCCGAGACCGATCGCTCAGAGCGCGTGGCATAAGCAAAATCGTGGATGGCGTTCTACGTAGGTTATAAGTCTACGGCCCCTGGTGATGCCCTCCGCGACGACAGGGCCGACACGGCGCTGAACACGATCGAGCTCACGATCACCACCAGGGTGATGCCCGCCAGATCGTGCGCGAACGACCCGCCTAACCCGTGGTTGACAGCGAGCGCGAGACAGTAAAGCGCCGCGGCTGCCCGGGCGCCAAACCACTCCAGCGGCCGCCGCTGGCCGGCCGCCATGACCAGCCCTCCGACCCCGAGACGCACCGCCAGCGGTCGCAACAACGTCAACAACACCAGCGCGAACAGCACCGCGCGCAGGCGAAGGTCCACTCCCGCGACCAATGCGCCGAGCAGGACCATGATAAGGACGGCCGCAAGGCGCTCCACCCGGCCGGCAAATCGCAGCACGCGCGCACCGAGCACCACTTTGCGCACACTGCGGCGCAGGCGCCCGCCATGAGACAGCGCAAGGCCGGAGGTGAACACCGCGAGCAGCCCGTCGGCGCGAATGGCCAGCGCGCAGGTGTAAGCCAGCGCCACGGTTGCCAGCACGATCATCTCCTCGAGAAAGTCCCCCTGCCTGTCGGGGTCCAGCAATGCGATCCAACGCGACATGGCGGCGCCGAGCAGCCAGCCGGCAACAGTGCCTGCGGCCACCGACCAGATGCCCGCGAGCGTCACCGACCCGAGCACCCCGGAGCCCGGGTCATCCAGCCCAAGAAATCCGAGGACCACCAACACGAGCGGTGCCGCAAACGCGCTAGTCAGCGCTCCCTCGGCGGCCAGTGCGAACGGCACCGCGTCCTGCTCGACATCCACGGGTGCGTACATATCGGACGCCAACACCGCATCTGTCGGGGCGAGAATGACGCCGAGCAGCAGCGCCTCGCTCAAGCTCATATCGAACAGAATGTGCGCCGCTGCCGCCGTAAGCGTTGCCGTTGCCAGCATCGCTACCGTCGATAGGCGCAGCGGCAGCCCCCAGAAGCGCCACTCGAACGGCACCCGCAAGCGCAGGCCTACGCAGAACAGACACGCCAGCAAGGCGATCTCGCTCACCGACTCGATGAGACCGCCGTCCTCAACGACGTGCGGCTCGAGCAGTTTCAGGCCCAACGGGCCCACCAGGACCCCGATCACGAGCCCGAAGATGGCCGGACTCGTCGACCAGCGCGTCAGCGGAAACTCGGCCCTGATGTTGTCTTGCCGGCGCACTGGTGCTCCGCTACATCTCAAGGATTTTCCAATGCGCTCCGGTGAGCCTCGAGTGCGGGGCGCTCGCCGCGCGCACTCATCGAGAATAGCTCCATCATCGGTGCGCGCAAGTGCCGACCCAGATGGCGCACCCGCGACTTTCCGGCGACTCCCCGCGACGCTCCCCCTCGCGCGGGGCGGGAGCCGCCCGACCGGTCGGGGCACGTTGTGGATCGCACTTGTCGTCAATTCTCAGGGCAAACCCATCCGCCCGGCGTTCTCCTGGACACGCCGGCACATTTTTCACGGGCTGTATGTTTTACACATCAGCCCCGGCGGATTCGGCGGGAATCGTCAGCTCTGCGCTGCCGGCGCGCTCCTTGGCGGCTTCGATCCGGCCACCGTTGCACACGCAACGGCTCGAAAATGCAGGGGAAATCCCGCTGGGCACGCCCGAGATTAGGGATAAGCAGGATTTGTTCCTGCCTGCTGCGGGGCTGGCATCTGGGTTGCATCTCACGGCACGCAGGCACGGCACTTGCGAGCACAAAGCTAGGGCGGGTGATGAACAGTTTTGCGCTGTGGCCGAAACGTACGGCGGCAGCGCTACCGAAGACCCCCCGTTTGGCGGGCTGTGGTGCGACCAGCCCGCTCTTTTTTTGTTTGGCTAAAAGAGGCCGGACGGCCCTTTTAGCAGCCAGCCCACTGGCTGTTTCAATCTGCGCGCAAAAGGCGTGGCTTTTGCCCGCAAGCATGCCGGTTGTGCGACGGCCCTTTGAGCAGCCGCCCTAGTGGCTGTTTCGTCCCGCGGGCACAAAGCGTGGTCTGTGCCCGCGAGAAGCACGCCGGTTCCGGCAGCGGCGCTTTCGGCAGCCAGTCTAGCGGCTTCAACCTCCGCGTACAAAGACCGCTAAAAGCGCGGGCTCGGTGCGCTTCAAGCAGTCACTCTAACGGTTTCTTGCAGCCCGCGCGACGCCTCACGACCCAGTTGCAGGAAGCGCACGAAAAGTTCAAATTGTGCCCCCATGAACATGGATGGGACGCAGCAGACCGCAATACACGAGGCGCTCGTCGCCGTACAACACGCGGTGACGAGCATGACCTTTCCGAGCTGCGATCAGGAAGATCTCATCGAGCTCATCGACCGCATCGAGGAGCAGCTGCATTTGAGGCATCCGAACGTAGCCTTGGTGTGTACGTTTCTCAACTCGATCGCGCGCAGCCTGCGCGCGCAGCCGGAGGCACGCGACGCGTGCCTCGTGATCGAAGATGCGATCGGGAAGGCCGGCATGCCGAGCACTTGGCAGTCAGGAATCTGACCGCCCCCGAGCGCCACGAAATCGAGCGTCTTGGTTTGTCACTGCCGGTGCAGCGCAGCCAGGCGCCGCACCATCGG
>VBNY01000335.1 GCA_005877705.1 Gammaproteobacteria bacterium | reverse complement strand
CAGCGTCTTGTCGCTGTAGTAATCCTCCGCGTGCACGCCGAGGACGGCGGCCTTGATGCGCAGGTTGATGTCCTTCGAGACCAGGATGACGCGCGCGTCCTGCTGCTCGTTCTGCAGCGCGAGGGTTTGCGCGAGAATCACGTTGTCGGTGCCCTGACCGGGAAGGCTATCGGGCAGAGCACTCGTGAGCTGGCGTGTCTGGAAGAACAGGCGGCCGGTGGAGGGTTTCTTGCCGTGATTGCCGGAATAACCGCTCGGCAGCTGCAGACCGCGATCGATCTGCTCCTTGGTGGCGTCGCGCATCATGTCATCGAGAAAACGACTTACCTGACGCACGTTGCGCGAGGCCTCGGACAAACCCTTCTTGTGGGCATCGAGCTCCTCGAGCACCACCATCGGCAGGTACACGTCGTGCTCTTCGAAGCGGAAGATGGCCGTCGGGTCGTGCATCAGCACGTTCGTGTCGAGCACGAACAGCCGGCGGCCGTCGCGGGCTCTTGCCTTCATGTCCCGCGGCTCGCCCGCCGCCGCCGTGGCCGGGCCCGGATCATGGAGACTGCGGCGCTTCAGGATTTCACCGGTTCCAGAATGGCATCCAGGTTCAGCGAATCGCAGAACTCCATGAACTCCTCGCGCAGGTGCGCCACGTGGATCCGGCTGGGCACATTCACGATCATCTGCACGGAGAACATCGGCGCGCCGGTGTGAGCGGCGGGGTAGCTGCGCGTCGAGACTTCCGCGATGTCTATGCCGCGGGTCGCGAAGAACCCCGAGAGCCCCGATACGATGCCCGTCTGATCGAGGCACACGACGTCGATCGAGTACGGCAGCATGTCCGTGCGCGGGGTGCGCGGCTCGGTGCGCTTCAGGTGGATGCTGAGATTGCCGGTCTCGGCGAGACGCTTCAGCTCCGTTTCGAGCTTGGCGAGCGCGTGCCAGTTGCCGGAGACCAGCAGCAGCATGGCGAACTCGGTGCCGAGGCTCGCCATCCGGCTCTCGCTGATGTTGCCCCCGCACTCGCTGATTACGCGGGTCAGCTCATGGACCATCCCCGTGCGGTCGCTGCCGATCGCCGACACGGCCAGGTGCTGCTTCATCGTTTGGTGGGCGGTGGAATTCACTTGCGTTCACTTACGGAGTCTACCGGGAGCGGGGGCCGGTTGCGACCACAAGCATCGCTTGCTCAGGCCAAAACCCAAGCTTGCTTAGTCTCAGCACCGGCTCGTAACATCCGTTTCATGTTTTCAGGCAGTCTGGTCGCCATCGCGACGCCCATGCGCCCGGACGGTGCCGTCGACTTCGACGCTTGGGCAAGCCTTGTCGATTTGCATCTCGCGAACGGCACGAGCGGCATCGTCGTGGGCGGCACGACGGGCGAGTCCGCCACGCTGCTCGATTCGGAACTGCGCGAGCTGACGCAGCGCGCCTGTGAGCGGGTGGGGCGGCGCATTGCGGTGATTGTCGGCGCGGGCACGAGCAGCACCGCGACGACGGTCGAGCGCGTCCGCTGGCTGTCCGAGCTGCCGGTCGACGGGCTGCTCGTCGGCACGCCGCGCGCAAGCCGGTGATACTGTACAACGTCCCCTCGCGCACCGCCGTGGATATGAAACCCGCAACCGTCGGGCGACTGTCGCAACTTGCAGGCATCGTCGCGGTCAAGGAGGCGGTGACGGAACCGGAACGAGTGCGCGACCTGCGCGAGGCGTGCGGCGCAGACTTCGTGATTCTGAGCGGCGACGACGCGACGGCGCGCCACTCTATTTTTTCCGGCGCGCGCGGCGTGATCTCCGTGACAGCAAACGTCGTCCCGCGCGCCATGTCGGCCATGGTAGCCGCAGCATTGAAGGGTGACCGGGCGCAGGCGGAGCGCATTGACGCAGCGCTCGCGACCTTGCACAGCCACCTGTTTCTCGAGACGAACCCCATCCCGGTGAAATGGGCGCTCGCGCGCATGGGACTCACCGCGGGCGGCATCCGGCTGCCGCTCACACCGCTCTCGGCGACGCATCAGCCGGCATTGCTGGCGGCACTGCACGCAGCCGGCGCGCTGCCCGAGTGATTCTTGGAGATGGCGATGAAGTTTGGCTCAATTTCCCGGGTGGTCACCGCAGCCGTGTTGCTCGCGCTCGGGGGCTGCCATACGCTCAGAGCCAAGTCGTGTCATAAAGTGCAGTCCTACATGGGCGCCAAGAACCTCGCGCCGCTGCAGATTCCGCCCGGGCTCGATACCCCGGATACCACCAACGCGCTGCACATCCCAAGGCTCAACGAACCGGCGCCGCCGCCGCGCACGGGACGTGATCCGTGTCTCGACGAGCCGCCGTCATACAACACGCCGAAGCCACAGGCGCGTCCGCAGGCGTGAGGTGTGTGAATTCCGCTCGACGCGAGTGACGAGATTTTGGCCCCTCACCAAGAAGCGCAATTTCCTGGGGACCCCGGTATCACCACCCCAAGAAATTTCGCTCTGCCCAGGTGACGAGACTTTGGCCCCTCACCAAGAAGCGCAATTTCCTGGGGACCCCGGTATGATTCGCCGCCTTGAGTCGCTCCCGATTGAGCTTAGACGCCGTTGATAAAGTTCTCGTAAGTGATTGATCGGAGAGGTGGCCGAGCGGTCTAAGGCGCTGGACTGGAATTCCAGTAACATCTTAACGGGTGTTCGTGGGTTCGAATCCCACCCTCTCCGCCAGGACCGCGCACGCGAGCGCTGCCAGCGTGGGCTGGCGCTGAAAAGGCCCGCGCGGGAACTGGCATGTTCAGCGGCAAAAGCCACGCCTTTTGCCCGCAGGTCGAAACAGCCAGTAGGTTGGCTGCTGAAAGCGCCGTAGGCGCCTTTCAGCCAATGGACAATGGTGGCTCGCATCGGCTTCTCCGCGACGACCAGTCGTGAATCCCGTCAGGGCCGGAAGGCAGCAGCGGCAGCGGCGATGTCGGGTGCCGGATAAGAGCTGGTGCGGGCCGCCTCCCTGTCACTGAATTTGAGCGTTGCACTACTATCGAGATGAGCTACACCGCGCTGGCGCGCAAATGGCGCCCGAAGAAATTTGCCGAGCTGGTCGGGCAGGAGCACGTCCGGCGTGCGCTGGTCAATGCGCTCGAGACCGGGCGCGTCCATCATGCGTTCCTGTTCACCGGCACGCGCGGCGTCGGCAAGACGACCATCGCCCGCATCCTGGCGAAGTGTCTGAACTGCGAAACCGGCGTAACCGCTGAGCCGTGCGGCGAATGCTCGAGCTGCCGCGAGATCGATGCCGGGCGCTTCATCGATCTCCTGGAAGTCGATGCCGCCTCGCGCACCAAGGTCGACGATACCCGCGAGCTGCTCGACAACGTGCAGTACGCGCCGACCCGCGGCCGCTACAAGGTGTACCTCGTCGACGAGGTGCACATGCTGTCGATGCACTCGTTCAACGCGCTGTTGAAGACGCTCGAGGAGCCTCCGCCGCACGTGAAGTTCCTGCTCGCGACGACCGATCCGCAGAAACTGCCGGCGACGGTGCTGTCGCGCTGTCTGCAGTTCAATCTGAAGCGCCTGCCGGTGGGGCAGATTGCCGAGCACCTGCGGCAGATCCTGGAGAAGGAGGGCATCCCGTGCGAGGCGGCGGGCGTGCGGCTGATCGCGCAGGCGGCCGACGGCAGCATGCGCGACGGCCTGTCGCTTCTTGATCAGCTGATCGCCTTCGGCGGCGGCAAGGCCGGCGAGGCAGAGGCGCGTGCCATGCTCGGCACGATCTCCCGCGATCATGTCGTGCGGCTGGTCGAGGCGCTGGGCGCCATGGACGTGACGGAGCTCGCGCGCCGCGCGCGCGCTCTCGAGGAGTGGGCGCCGGATTATGCGCAAGTGCTCGATGAGCTGGCAGCGCTGCTGGTGCGCGTGGCCATGAAGCAGGCCGTAGGCGATTTCGAGGGCGACGAGCTGTATCCCCCGGAGCTGCTCGAGCGGCTGGGGCAGGTGCTCGCGCCGGAAGACGTGCAGTTGTTTTATCAGACCGCGATCATCGGCAGACGCGACCTGGCGCTGGCTCCCGATCCGCGCACCGGATTTGAAATGACCCTGCTGAGGATGATCGCGTTCCGTCCCGGGAGCGAGGCGAGCCAGGCACGTGCCCCTGGCGCGAGTGGCGGGCGAGCGAGCCCTGCTGTTGCTGTGGGGGCTGCGGCAGTCCCGCCTGGGGTGGTCCCCGTGGCGACCTCGGGCGAGCAGCGCGGGCTCGCACCGGGCGCGGGCCCGGCGATTCCCGGCCAGGACGCGGTTGCCGGCTCATGGGCGTCGCTGGTGAGCCAGCTCGAGCTGTCGGGCCTGGCACGCCAGCTCGCCAGCAACTGCGTGTTCATCGGCCGGCAGGGGGCCGTCGTGCGCCTTGCGCTCGATCCGCGTAACAAGCTGGTGCGCACAGCCGCGCAGGAAGACAAGCTCGCGCAGGCGCTGTCCCGCCATTTCGGCGAGAGCGTGCGCTTGGAGTTCGAGACGGCGGCCCCGGGTGTGGAAACGCCCGCGCAAGTGGAGCAGCGGGCGACGCAGCAGGAGTTGGACTCGGCGCGCCGCGCGCTCGAGGCGGATCCCGGCGTGCAGGGTTTGCGTGAGCGCTTCGGCGCGACGCTGCTGCCCGAGACCGTCCGGCCTGTAAAATGATGCACGAGCTGTAGGGACCGGCGCGCGGCACTTTCAGGTTCAGGAGTACGTCTGCCATGCGAGGCAATTTCAACAATCTGATGAAGCAGGCCCAGGCCATGCAGGCCAACATGGAGAAGGCCCAGGCCGAGATCGCCAACATTGAAGTCACCGGCGAGTCCGGCGGCGGAATGGTCAAGGTCATGATGAGCGGCCGGCACGAGGTGAAGCGCGTGCAGAGCCTGCAGCTGCCACCCGGGATGAAATTGCGTTTCTAGTTAAATGGCTGAAAGTGGCCGGACGGCCCTTTCAGCTTGCGGATAAGGGCCGCCTTGCTGTTATGCCGCGGCAAAAGGCGCGGCTTTTGCCGCTGCCGATGATAGGGTATGAAACACTCGCCGCACCTCGCACAACTCATCGATGCGCTGCGCGCCCTGCCGGGCGTCGGACCCAAAACGGCGCAGCGCATGGCGTTCCATCTCTTGCAGGAAGGCCGATCGGGAGCGCACACGCTGGCCGGCGCGCTGCAGGCCGCGTTACAGTCCGTCGTGCGTTGCCGCCGCTGCCGGATGCTCACGGAGGAGGAGTTGTGTTCGATCTGTTCCGCGCCCCAGCGCGACACCTCGCTGCTGTGCGCCGTCGAGTCGCCTGCCGACGTGGTTGCCATCGAGCAGTCGGGGAGCTACCGCGGACGCTACTTCGTGCTCATGGGGCATCTGTCGCCGCTCGACGGCATCGGCCCTGAGCAGCTCGGCGTGCGCGAGCTCGAAGCGCTGCTGACCGAGGGCGGCGTGCGCGAGCTGATTCTTGCAACCAACCCCACCGTGGAGGGCGAGGCGACCGCGCACTTTCTGGGCGAGCTGGCCGCGAAACGCGGTATCCGCGCGAGCCGCATTGCTCACGGTGTGCCGATCGGCGGTGAGCTCGAGTATGTCGATGGAGGCACGCTCGCCCACGCGCTCGCCGGGCGGCACTCAGTGAGCTCGTAGCCCTACCGCTTGCGTTGCCGGCCGCGGGCCTGCGTCAAATCCTCATACAGCCGGCGCAGCCTTCGATAGCTCTCATAGCGTCGCGGATGCACCTGGCCGGCCTCGACCGCTGCCAGCACGGCGCAACCCGGCTCGCGCATGTGGCGGCAGTCGAGGAAGCGGCAGCCGGGGGAGAGCCGCTGCACCTCAACGAACCCCATGGTACGGCTGTCGAGCCGGTCGACGGCGGGAGTGAAGTCGCGCACTCCCGGCGAGTCGATCAGATGCCCGCCCCGCGGAAAATCGAAAAGGCGCGCAGCCGTGGTGGTGTGGCGCCCTTCCTCCTCACGCACCAGCTCGCCGATCTGCACGTCGATGTTCGGAACGAGGCAGCGCACCAGCGATGACTTGCCCACGCCGGAGCGCCCGACGAGCGCCGCAACCGCTCCGGCGCTGATCTCCCAGAGTGCGTCAACTCCTTCGCCGCTGTGTGCCGAGCAGGCCATCCAGCCATAGCCGGCCGCCGCGTACACCTCGAGCTCGGCTCTGAGCTCAGCGCCAATCCCGAGCTCGGCCTTGTTAACGACCAGGGTGGCGGCGATGGCGCCCGATGTGGCGGCGGCCAGGTAGCGGTCGACGATGAACAGATCGGGCACCGGCAGCGGTGCGAGCACCACCAGCAATCGCGACAAGTTGGCGAGCACCGGCTCGCTCCTGCCGCGCAGGTTGGACCGATACAGGGCCGTACGGCGGGGGAGTACCTCGACAACGTGCACTTCACCGTGGCGCTGATCCGGGCGACAGTGCACGTTATCCCCGCAGACCACGCTCAGCCCACGCCCGAAGGGCCGCGCCCTCAGCTCCCTGCCGGATGCGTCGCGGACCAGCAGGTGCCTGCCAAAGGTGGCAATGACGAGTGCATCGAATGTTTCGTTCATGCGGCGGTGGAGGCTGCCGGCGGGCGCGTGCGCCCGTCTGCTACACTAAAGTCGTTGTGGAGCCAACCACACGCTAGCACCGTTGCAGCACGCATGCCGAGCGGCGACCACCTGATCTGGATCGATCTCGAGATGACAGGCTTGAAGCCTGACTCGGATACCATCATCGAGATCGCCACGGTCGTGACCGACAGGGACCTCGCCATCATCGCCGACGGCCCGGTATTCGCGATCCATCAGCCCGATGAGATCCTGGCACGCATGGACGAGTGGAACCAGAGGCAGCACAGCTCCTCCGGGCTGCTCGCGCGCGTGCGCGGCAGCCGGGTGAGTGTTGCGGAGGCGGAGGCGCGCACGCTCGAGTTCCTCGCGCAGCTGGTGGCGCCCGGCACATCACCCATGTGTGGCAACAGCATCTGCCAGGATCGGCGCTTTCTCGCGCGCCACATGCCGCAGCTCGAGCGCTTCTTCCACTACCGCAATCTCGACGTCAGTACGCTGAAGGAGCTGGCTCGGCGGTGGGCCCCGGCCGTGGCCGAAGGTTTCGTCAAGCAGGGCACGCATCTCGCCCACGCCGATATTCACGAGTCGATCCGCGAGCTGCGCCATTACCGCGCCCGCCTGTTTGCCGCCGCCTTTGCCGGGACGGTGTGATGCGCTGAGTTCTCGTCAGATTGTCAAGAGTCGCCTGCGGCGCTTTTGACGCGGGGCCCGAAAGGCGTGACTTTCGTTCCCCTCGGGCGAGCCTCAGGCTTGTGGAGAGGCCAGGAACAGCCACGTCTCCACGACGCTATCGGGGTTGAGCGACATGCTCTCGATGCCCTGCTCGAGCAGCCAGCGGGCGAAGTCGGGATGGTCCGAGGGACCCTGGCCACAGATGCCGATGTACTTGCCCTGGCTGCGGCAGGCGCGGATCGCCATGGTCAGCAGCCGCTTCACGGCCTCGTCGCGCTCATCGAACTGCTTGGCGACGATCGCCGAATCGCGGTCGATGCCGATTGTCAGCTGCGTCATGTCATTGGAGCCGATGGACATGCCGTCGAAATGCTCGAGATACTCATCCGCAAGCAGCGCATTCGTAGGCAGCTCGCACATCATGATCACCTTCAGGCCTGCCTCGCCGCGCCGTAGGCCGTTCTGCGCCAGCAGCTCGGTGACCTGACGCGCTTCCTTCACGCTGCGCACGAAGGGAACCATGACCTGCACGTTCGTGAGGCCCATGGTCTCGCGCACGCGCTTCAGCGCCCGGCACTCGAGCTCGAAGCAGGGGCGGAACGTCTCGTCCACATAGCGCGCGGCTCCGCGGAAGCCGAGCATCGGGTTTTCCTCCTCCGGCTCGTAGCGGCGGCCGCCGATCAGGTTGGCGTATTCGTTCGACTTGAAGTCGGACAGGCGCACGATCACCGGCTCGGGCGCGAACGCCGCCGCGATTTGCGC
>VBNY01000087.1:889-12353 GCA_005877705.1 Gammaproteobacteria bacterium | reverse complement strand
TCTTCGTCTGCAGCGGGCTCAGATCCATCTGCTCGCGCAGGTCGGCGAGCTCGTCCTTGAACTGGTTGAGCGACTTCTGCGCCTTCTGGTGCGCCAGCTGCTTCAGATCGACCGGCGGCTTCACCACCGGCTTCTTCTGCGGCTCGATCTTCGGCTTCTCCTCGGGCTGCGGCGGCGGTGGCGGCGGCGGTTTCGGCTTGTTCTCCAGCATGACGCGCGCCAGACGCTGCGGCACTTCCGCCTCCGTCGCCGTGCGCTGCGGGCTCGGCAGCAGCGGGAACAGGATGCCGAACAGCACGAACACGATCAGCAGCACGCGCAGGATCTTGCGGAAGCGCCGGCTCGACTCGGGGTCGCCTTCCTGCTGGTGTAACAACCCGCTACGCCGCCGGCTTGAACTGGCCCGCGACCACCGGCTTTTCCTTCTGCAGGACCGCCAGCGAGATGCGGCCGTAGTCGGCGTCCGTGCAGGTCGCCATGACTTTCTTCAGCACCTCGTACGGCAGCACTTTGTCGGCCATGATGGTGATCTCGCGCTGCGCGAGGTCGCGCTCGGAGATCTCCCTGCCGACCAACAGCGGCCGCTTGAGGGCATCCCGCAGGGGCCCGATGATTGCGCTGTTGGCCGCGCGCACCTCCGGCACGGTGGTGATGTGCTCACCCTGCACGAACAGATCGGTCTTGGTGATCATCACCACGACCGACTGCTTGGGCGCCGCCTCCGCGATCGATTGCGGAATCTCGATGCCCTTGCTGTTCTGGATGACCTCGACCTCGGTCGAATACACCAGCAGGAAGGCGACCATCACCGACAGGATGTCGATGAGCGGGATCAGATTCAGCTCCGCATCCGCGCGGTGTCGGACGTGATGCTGCGCCATGCGCCGCGCGCGGTTCGACATGCTCATGGCGGCGTCCCTGCGGTCGCCGGCGCATCGCCGATGGAAATATCGGGGAACAGCTCGGCTTGCACGGTGCTCAAGCCCTCCTTCATCTCGAACACCCGCACGCGGTCCATGACCTGCACGAGGGTGTCGTAGTTAGTGTCCGCCTCCAGCAGGATGCTGGCGTCCGTCTTCTCGGGGAACTTGGCCTTCACCCGCTTCAGATAGTCGGTGAGGCCCTCATAGTCGTAACCCCCCGGCGTGTTTGGCAGGGTCGCGAGCGGTCCGCTGTTGCGGTCCGCCACCTGCAGCAGGTCCTTGCGCACCATCACCTCGAGCTGCAACCCAGGCGGCGGATCGCGGAACTCCGTCTGCGATGCCGGCAGGTTGAGCTGCAGGATCACGGTGCGCGAGAACACAGCCGTCATGAGGAGGAACGTCACCAGCACCGTGAAGATGTCGATCATCGGCACCAGCAGCAGCTGCTCCGGCCTGCGCACGTGGCGCGCGAGCTTCCTTGATTGATAGGACCGACGCATGTAAGGCCTGCAGCCGCGTGAGCGTGGGTGCGACCGGCTTCAGGCCGCCGCCGCGGGCGCCGGCTGCCGCTCGGTGATCGCGTTCAGGAACTTCACCGAAGCCATCTCGAGGCTGTCGATCAGCTCGGTGGTCTTCGTCTGCAAGAACGCGTGGATGAACAGCAGCGGCACCGCCGTCATGAGGCCGAACGCCGTGCAGTTCATCGCGACCGAGATGCTTGCCGAGAGCAGGTTGGCCTTCTCCGCCGGGTTGATGGTCGCCACGGCGGCGAAGGCGCGGATCAGGCCCATCACCGTGCCAAGCAGACCGAGCAGCGTCGCGAGATTCGCGAAGGTCGCCAGGTAGTGCGTGCGCTTCTCGAGCCGCGGCACGACTTCCATGAGGCTCTCCTCCATCGCCTTCTCGATGTCATCGCGGCGCCGCGCCGACTGGATGCGCGCCAGCCCGTAGTTGAGGATGTGGCCGATCGCCGATTGCGACTTCGACGTCGCCTGCACCACCTGGCGGAAGTTGCCCTGCGAGAGCAGCGGCACGATCTCGTTCCAGAGGGTGCGGTTACGGACGGCCGTGTGCGTGAGATAGATGTAGCGCTCGATGGCGATCGACAGACCCACCACGAACACGATGGCGATCGGGTACATGAAGTTCCCGCCGCCCTGAAAGAATCGAACGATCAGGTTCCACAGATCCATCGGCGTCACTCCCGCTGAAACAGGCTTTTAGGACACACAAGCGTCAGTCAAAACTAAAATGACATAAGACCAAAAAGCTACGACCCAGCTCTCAATCCGCCAAGCGCATCGGAGGCGGCGCCTTCAGCGCGGCTCGGGCGAGCCCTGGGCCTTGGCCGCCGCCCCGGCCTCATCGGGCTTGAGCGCCTCGTAATAGCGGTTTTCGCGCCGGAAAACGTCGCGATCGACCGGCTGCAGCACTTCATCGAGCAGGCTGTTCACCGGCCGGCCGGTAAGATCGCCGAGGTCGGAACGCTTCCAGGGCACGATGTATAGCACCTTCGGCAGCTCGCGGTTGCCGGTGATCTGCGTCGGGTCGAGCTCGATGCGATCGTGCCCCTTGCCGGCGCGCGCACCGCCCTTGGGCGGCTGCCCGTCCGTCGTCGCCTGCGCGTTGGCTTTGGCCGGCGCACCGGGCTTGCTGCGTACGGAGGCCGCCTTGGCCGGCCTCGCTGTCTGCGATGCTACGTCGGTGTCGCCGTTGGGAGTCGCCGCCTGCGAGGCTGGCGCCGACTCGGGCGATGGCGCCGCCGTAGGTGCCGCAGTCGGCGAGGTATCGACGCCCGGCTCGAGCTGATCCGGCCGTGGGGTGTCGCGCTGCGGGGAGCCCGCCGGGGCCGTGCCCGGATTGTCCTGCGCCCACGCGCCCGAGAGGGCTAGCGAGAGAACCGCGGCAAACAGCCATGCCGAGGGACGTAAGCCGCGTGAGTGAGTCGCTGTGTGCATGATCAATCTCCCGCGTTGGATGACGGAGCGGCGTCGGCTGCCGGCTCCGGATTGTCGCCGGACTGCGTCCCTGAAGGCGCTGCGGCCGGCGCCTGCGGCTTCACAGGCTTGCCGGTGCGCTGGCGCAGCTCGGCGATCCAGCCGCTCACGGGCTTATCCTCGCCCGTGAGCTCCTTGTAGCGCTCGAACGCCGCGAGCGCACGCTCGGGGTCACCGAGATAGAGGTCCGACACGACCCCGAGGTTCCGATAGGCCGGCGCGAAGTTAGGATCGGCCGCAATCGCGCGCGCGTAGGAGGCCGCGGCATTGCGAAACTGGCCGCGCATTCTCTGAGTCGCGCCGAGCTCGGTCCAGGCGACGGCGCTGCCGGCGTTGTGCTCCACCGCGGTCTGCAATGCCTCCTCGGCCCGATCCAGATGGCCGTCCTTGCGATACAGGATTGCGAGGTTCACGTACGGCGCAGCAAGCTGCGGGTATTGCAGCGCGAGCTGTTTGAATCGCAGCTCGGCCTCGGTGGTGTTTCCGGCGCGCATGAAGCTCACCGCGCGGTCGAAATCATCCTTGGCGGCGGGGGGCACCACCGGCGCCGCAGCCGCGCGAGCAGGCAGTCCCTGGGGCTGGGCCGTGGCCGCCTCCGCGGGCGGCGCAGTTGAGGGGTTTGCCCTCGATTGCGCGCCGGCGGCTTGCTCGGATGGCGGCTCGGCCGCGCGGCGAGCGGCCGAGCCCTGTGGGGGCGCAGAGGACTCCGTCGACGGCTGGGACGGTTTGCTGGGCTCCGAGCTGCACGCGGTCAAGCACGCGAGCAGCACCCAGACGCCTACCCACAACAAGGGGTCGCCCTTCGGCGTCGCGGCGCCCGGCAAGCGCGGCGCGCTGTCAGTCGAGGCTGGTGACCACATCCTGCATCAACTCCGTCTTGCCGTAGCGGCCAGGCTTGAGCTCGGCAAGGGCCTTGAAGCTCTTCTGCACCCACTCGTCGTACACGCCGTCCTTGGCGCGCGCCGTATTCAGCTCATGCGCCTTGATCGCCTCCTCCTCGAACGGGAAGACCTGCTCCTCGAGGAGCGAGTTGTATTCCTCCAGCGCATCGCCTTTCAGCCCCTTGGGCCGCTCCGAGCTCAGGATGTCCTTGGCGAGCGTGCGATACAACTCCGCCATCTCGAAGGTCGCGGCGGTGGTGACTTCGGCAACCTCGTATTCGGCGGCGCGCTTGTATCCCTCCATCGCGCCCTCCAGCGCCTTGCGCTTGGCCACCAGGCTTTTCTTCAGCGGCGCGGCCAAGCGCACGGCGCGGAAGGCGTCGCGAGCCGGCTGCGCGAGAACCAGCTGCGCCTTGGCGGCGAGATAATGACTGCGATCCGTACGCTGCGCGCCGGCCTGGCTGTCGGCCTTGATGATCTCGTGATACCACAAGTCGCGGCGGGCCACATCGCCGCTGGTGCCCGCGTAGTCCGCGAGCCGTTGGCGCGCTTCTTCGGCGTCGCCGAGCGGTGTTGGATTCGCGCTGACGAACTTCTCGAGCATCGAGACCGACTTCGGCATGTTGTTCGCCTTGGCGTACAGGTCGGCGGATTGCAGCAGCGCTTCCCGCTGAACCTTGCGGTCTTCGCCCGGGCTGGCGGCGATGCGCTCGAACTCCACGGCGGCCTCGCCCGGATGGTTGCCCTCCGAGTACGCGACGGCGAGCTTGCGCGTCACCTCGGGCAACAGCTCGTGCCTGGGAAACTCGCGCCGGAAATCCTCGAGCACGTTGATGGCGCGGTCCCACTGCTTGAGGGAGATGAGCTGCGCGGCCGCATCATATTGCGCGGTCGAGCGGATCTTCGAAGCCGGAGCGACGCGCGCCACGCGCAGGAAGTCCTCCACGGCCCCGGCGGAGTCGCCCGCCTTCTGTTTGGCCTCGCCCTGCTTGTAGACCGTGGCGGCGAGGCGCTCGGTGAGGTCGGTGCGCAGCTTGTCGTCCGTGCCGGCGAGCTCGCGCGCGCGCATGAAGGCCGGTTCCGCCTTGTCGAACGCGCCCTGGTCGAATCGCGACTGCGCGATGATCGTCCAGGCGATGCGCTGCTTTGCGGCCTCGACGGGTGGCTGGCGCGCGAGGATCGACTCCGAGATCGTGATGGCGCGCGGCAGATCCTTGGCCGCGAAGACCTCCTCCGCCGCGCGCGTCAGCACGCCGGCGCTGTCCGGATGCTCGGGGAAGGTCTGCGCGAACTTCACTCCGGCATCGGTCGCGCGCGCGTGCCAATCGGCCTTCGCGGTGCCGGCGAGCCCCTCTTCGCCTTTCTGATAGGCGACCAGAGAGGCGTACGCGGCCGTCGCCGACTTGTCGTTCCTCGGGTAGCCGTAGGCGGTGCGCTCGTACTCGGCGGCCGCCGCCCCGTACTGGTGGCTCTCGAAGAGCGTTTCGGCCAGCAGATAGTTGGTGCCGGCGGAATCCGGATCGTCGGGGAACGACTTGAGATAATCGCGATACCAGCGGGCCGCTTCCTGGTAGTCCTCGATGCGCTTGGACTTCTGGGCGCTCGCATGAAAGTACGTCGCGACAGCCTTGAGGTTGATCTTCAGCTCCTGCACGACCTTGGGATACTGCGCGCGCTCGCGGTTCTGCCAGAACGACGAGCTGAAGTTGTAGCGCTCGACGAACTCGTGCTTGCCGTCGATGACCAGCTGGCTGAAGCCGCCCTTGGAGTAGGCCTCGATGGCCTGCATGGCGAGGTTGGGCGCGTGATCGCTGTTCGGATCGCGCGCCACGTAGGCGCGGTACGCGGTCGCGGCATCCTGGTAGCGCTGCTTGTCGACGTACAGATCCCCGAGTCGGGAATAAAGCAGATAGGAGTACGGCCGCTCGCCGAACTTGCCCGTGAACTGCTCGAGGGAGGCGGCGCCGTCTCCATAGGAGAACGTAATGCTCATGACTCGCAGGGTGTCCTCGACCACCTCGCGATCGGCGCGCTTGAGGTCCTCGAGGCGCCGCGGCTTGCCGTTGGCTGCGGCGACGAGCTTCTGATCCAGCACCGCACCGAATGACGGCAGACTATCCTCGGCGAGCGACTGTTTGAACAGCGACCAGCCGTGCTTGTACAGGCTCTGCTCGTAGAACGCCGATGACTTGCCGCGCTGGATGACGACCGCGTAGGCTCGCTCCGCGTCCGCGTAGCGCTTGGCGGAAAACAGCAGCTCGCCGCGGCGGAACTGCACCTCATCGAGCTGCGGGCTGCGGGGGTAGCGCTGCACGATGCGATCGAGCGTGCCGAGCGCCTGCTCGGGTTGCCCGGTCGTCTCGTAGGCGCGCGCGAGCTGATACAGCACCTGATCGTTGCGCGGGTAGTCCGGGTACGCCTTGAGCAGAGTCGAATACAGTTTGATGGCTTCGCCGCCCTGCAGGTCGACCGCGGAGACTTCCTTCTCCATGCGCTCGAGCTCGCCGGCGTCGAGGTTGAGATCCCCGAGACGGCGCAGCGCTTCCGCGCGCAGCTGCGGGTCGGTCTTCTGCAGGTCGAGGAAGCGCCGATAGTTCTCCATCGCCTTGGCGGCGCTCGCGTCGACCTTCGAGTCCTTGCGCACTTCGACCCGGCGCGAGGTCAGATCCTTGATCGTGGGCGCAGTGTTGGACTCCGCGGCGTGCGCGCACCGCAGCGCTGCAGCCGACAGACACGCCGCCAGCATGAGCGCGCTCGCCGCCGGCATCCGCCGTCTCATGGCCTCGGCTCCGGCAAGTTGGAATCAGGTCCCTGCTGCTCGGCTGCGGGCTGTCCGGGTGCGGGCTGGCCGGGGTGGGCGGCGTCCGCATTGGCGGCGCGATCATAGATCGTGGCCAGCGCGAAGCGGGCCTGCACCTGGTAAGTCGCCAGGCGGCTTTTCTGCTGCTCGAGCTCGCTCACCGCGATAGCAGCCAGATAAGCGCTCTGCTTCTGCTCCGTCGCCGCGAGCCGTGCCTGCAGGCCGTCGATGCGCTGCCGCAACGCCGCCACGCGCGCTGCGAATTCCCCCGTGTTCGTCGGCACGCTCTTGCGCGCGCGCTCGACCCGGATCCAGCGGCTCTGCGCCTCGTGCAGGGCGATATCCAGATCCTTGACGGTACGATGTTGCTGCCACATACGCGCCCTGAAGGCGTCGTTCAAGCGGTAGACGAGCACACCCTTCAGCAGGCGCAGCCGCTCGCGCAGCTGCGCAGTCTGCTCGGTGTCAGGTGTGCCCGCGAGCGCGGCCTCGAGCCGCTGGATGCGCGCCCATTCCTCGCGCTCCTCGGGCGAGCCCAGCGCGGCGACGTCGTGGTCCTTCTCGATGGCGTTGACCCGGGTCTCCAGGTCGACGCGCTGCTGCTCGAGTTTCTCGGCGACCCTGGAAGCCAACAATGCGTCAGCGCGCGGCAGGCGCTCCGCATAGGCGCGCTCGCGGGTTTCGATCATGTCCTGGAAGGCGTCCATGCTGCCGCCCCAGCGATCGAGCGTGTGGCCCATGAAGACGAGGTCGCGATAGTTCTTCAGGCCTTCTTGGAAGTCATGACCGGCGAGCACCGTGTAGAGGTAGCGTGACTCGGGCGCATTGGGCACATTTTTGAGCTGCCAGAACCAGCCGTAGCGCGCGTCCTTGGCGCTGGCGAGCACCTCATCGAGCAGGTTGCCGTTGCGGATGCGCGCGATGGCATCGTCCAGCCGCCCGTTCTCCGCGGCGAACGACTCCACGGCGGACTCGTAGTACTCGACCGACTGGCCATTGGCGTTCAACTTGCCGAACGCGTAGGGCACGGCGAGATAGGACTCCTGCACTGCTGCATCGAGCACGTTGCGCTTGCGCAGCTCCATCCACGGAGTGAGCGCGCCCTGGTAGTCGCCGAGCGAGGCGGCGGCCCAACCCGTGCCAAGCAAAGCCTTGTTGGAGTACGGACCGTTCAGACGCACACGCTCGAGGGCCGGACGCGCCTTGGCGGGCTCGTTGCCCTGCAAGTAGGCGAATCCGAGGGCGAGGTTTGCGCGATCCTTGAGCGCAAGCATCTCCGGCGATTCCGCATACATCGTGCCCACGGCGGTCAGAAACGCATCGGCATCCGCCATCCGGCCCTGGCGCACGAGCGCCACGCCCAGATTGAATCGCGCGTAGGCCGACCACAGCTGCGAGCCGCGCCAGACCGTCAGCAGCCGGATCGCCTCGTCGAAGTGTCCCTGGTGCATCAGCACATTCGCGAACAGATGCTCCTTCTGGGCCTCGAGCCCCGGCGACATCTTGCCGTTCACGCGGCGCAGCGCCTCTTCCGCCTTCTCCAGATAGCCGCGCGCGTACCAGACCTGCGCCAGGTAGAACCACGCCCGGTTGCGCACGCCCGCCGGGACGTCGTCCGTCAGCAACGCCTGAAAGCGCTCGCCGGCCTCGTTGTGCATGCCGAGGGCAAGATAGAGGCCCCCGAGCAGCAGCTGGCTTTCAGCCTCGTGATGCGGCAGCAGCTTCCAGTGTTGGTAGGCAGTCAGCCGCGTGATCGCCTCGAAGTCCTCGTCCTGGTAGAAATAGAAGAGCACATCGCCGTAATGCAGATCGCGGATATGGGTGACCGGCAGCCTCTCCGGGTCATGGCGCCGGGCAGCCGCGGGCCCTGCCGCCGTCACGGCGGCGGCCGTGACAGCCACGGCGAGCCAGGCAGTGCAATTGCGCGAGGTCAAGGCCTATTCCCAGTCCTTGATCTCGAATTCCGGCTGCTGCTTGCGCTGCCGGTCGTTGATCTTGAGCTCGAGGTACTTGGCTCCGATACCCTTCTCGAACCTCAGGGAGGCACCACGCCGGTAGTCGCGGTCATTCGGGCCTTTGCCGGTGAAGAACGCCACCAGCTCGTGGCGGCCGACCTTCAGATTGCCTAGATACAGCCGCTGCACGCCGCCCTTGAGCAGGGCCTCGACCTCGCGCGGCGTATAGAGGTAGTTGATGACCTCCTTCTGGTCGAGCTTGAGCTGCACCGCATCCAGCCCAAAGAAGTCCCCGACATCCATGGACAGGAACACGGCGACCTGCGTATTGGCGGGAAACAGCAGCTCTTCCTCGAGAACGAACAACTCTCTGTTCAGGTCGACGACGTCCTTCTTGAGGCCCTGGACCTCCTGATCGAGGCCGCGGGTATCCACTGCCGCATCGACTGAACCCGGCTCGCCGGCTGCTGCCTCAGCAGCCGCTGGCGCCGGGGCCGTGGCGGCAGGTACGCCCTTTCCGGGAGGGGTGTCGGCGGCGGCCCGCGCCGCCGGCGCGGCGCCCTGCGCTGCTCCCACGGCGAGCAGCAGGCCGAGCACCGCCAGCGCCGGCGAAAACGACAGACGAGGCAGCCCAAGATGCAGCATGGTTGTTCCGATCATTCATTCAACAGAGCGCGCAGCTGCTTCAGGTAGAGCTCCTGGCTCTTGTCGCTGTAGTCGCGCAATACGTAGCGCACGATGCCGCCGCGGTCGACCAGCACCGTCATCGGCAGATTGTCGACCTGATAGCGGCGGCTGACGTCCTTTTCGGGATCGAGCAGCAGCGCGAACGCCACGGACTCGCCGTGCGCGAACTCGAGCGCACGAGTTTGGTCGTCGTCCACGTTGATCCCGTAGATCTGCAGGCCGGCCGAGCGGTAGGTCGTGAGACTCCGATCGAGAGCTGCGAGCTGGGTGCGGCAGGGCGTGCAGCGGCTGCTCCAGAAACTGATGACGACCACCTCGCCTCGATGCTCCGACAGCCGCACGTTGCCGCCGGCAACCGCGTGCAGCGCGAACTCCGGCGCGCTCTGTCCGAGCAACCCATAGCCCGGCTGCGCCAGCGCCAGGCTCCCGACCCCGAGGGGGACTGCGATAACGCACTGCCACCATAAGCGCACTCGTGAGCACACGCGGGGCGACGCAGGGCCTTGCGGCCGTTGCCAGCTCAAGGATTGTCCTTACGGCTCAAGGATGCGACCGCCGCCGCCCGCCCAAGCGCGGGCAACACTCGCACAGCGCACTTAACACTGTCAACGAAGCCGCCGCGGAGAATCCGGTGTAAGGCCATGAAACGTAAGCGCATGAGGTTCAAGGGAAGCTTACGCATCGTGCCGCATGCAGCGCGGGGAAAGAATAGACGCAAGCGTCGGCATTGCGCGACAGGTAGGCGGCGGGGCGCCCCTGGAGAGCGTCGGCGCCGTGGCGAATCGCGGCTTAATGCCGCTACACGATTCGCGAGAATGCGGTCAGCGAAGCCTGGACGGTGGCCGAGCCTAGCCCCTGCATGGGGAACAGCGTGCCGAACTGGCTGTCCGTGCCGAGCAGGCCCATGTAGTTGACAATGACCGTCTCGACCAGCTGGTTGACCGCATTCGCCGCGGGGCTCGAGGTGCTGACGACCGAGCCGTCGGGGCTGAAGTAGCCGATCTGCTGGCTCGCCGCGCCGTTGCGCAGCTGCGGGCGGCCCTTGGGGCTGTAGACCAGGAAGAAAGTCGATGCGGTCGAGGAATTGTCGCCCTGCCAGGCGAGCTTGCCGCGGCCGGCCGTGCTGCCGTCCACCATGCTGCTGGAGCTCAGCGAGCCGTCGCTGAACACATAGATCATCACCGGCGCGCCGACGCGCTGCGCGTACTCCAACACCGCGCCGATCATCTGGCCCGCCTTGAAGTTGCGGCTCTCGCCGGTGGCCCGCGTGCTGTCGTGATAGTCATAGCCGCCGAGGGTGATGGTTCCCGCTCCAGCGTACCCGCCGAGCACCATCTTCATGACGGCGGCGGTCTTCGCCACGTCCGAATCGTTGAAGTCCGTCGCCGTGAAGATCGGCGCAGCGCCTCCGGTGATCAGCGGATCCTGGGTTGCATCGAGCGCGGCCGGGTTGCCGAATGCATCCGCCGTGTTCGCGCTCTTCACATAGGCGCAACGTACCGAGTTCTTCAGCGCCGCATCGGCCACCGGGTCCGTCGGGTACAGCAGCACACCGGCGGTACCCGCTGCCGGCCGAGTGAGGGCGCCGCCGAACTCCGTGCCGGCGGTCGCCGGATTGGTGTCGGTCGAATTGTAGGGATTGCCGCCCCCGCTGATCCGCGTCTGGGACTCGAGCACCGCCACGGCGACCGGGTCGGCCGAGGCGCCTCCCGTGTTGACGAGCGCGGTGGCATCGCTTGGCCGGCTGATCTTGGTCGGCTGCAGCGTCGGATCGATCAGCGCCATCGGCGCCGCCGAATTGCCCCCCGACACCGTCGACTGGTTGCCGATCAGCGTGGCGAGCATGCCCTTCGCCCCCGCCTTGGCAATCCCGTACATGGGGTTGTGGGGGTTATTGCCCGTGTCGTTCTGCGAGATGGCGGCGATCACCGCGCCGTTGGTACCGGCCGCGGTCGCCGGCGTCGTCGCCTTGCTGAGAATACCTCTGAGGATGGCGCCGTCAGAGTGCCACAGGAGCCCGAGCGCGTTGCTGACGAAGGTGCTCGAAGTCGGCACCATGGTGCCGGGCACGCCGAGCTTGCCGTAGCCGGCGGTCGAGAGGAAGTTGGTCTGTCCGCCCTGCACGCCGACCAGCACCTCGGATCCGACGAGGTTCGCCCCGCCCGCCAGATCGAACGCGATGAAGGGGATGCCCGTGGCCGCCGTGGGCACGTTGCACTGG
>VBNY01000087.1:0-846 GCA_005877705.1 Gammaproteobacteria bacterium | reverse complement strand
CTGAGCAATCCGGCGCCGAGCAGCTCGCGCCGGGTGACGGGGCGCTTGTGATTCTCATGCAGGATCGGCTCGCCGAGAGCGTGTGCCCGAGGGGGTTGCTTGCGAATGAACATTGGGTTCTCTCCTGATGCCGGTCACTGCAGCGAGACTGCGGCGCTGCCGAGCACGGCGGTGCAGGCTGCCGTGGTCGCGGTGGCAACCGTGGCCGAGCTGTTCAAGCCAGGAATGCGCGTGAGCAGCGCATTGACCTCGTTCTGAATGGCCGTGGCGGTCGCCGGATAGACGTTTGAGCCGAGCGCATGGCTGGCCAGCGCATTGATCACGATGTTGCGGTTGGCGGTATTCGGCGTGGAGGTGCCGAAGAACGCGGCCGCGCTTGCATTCACACTGGCATCCAGTCCCGCGCCGAAGAACGCATCGCGCAGCGCCTGCGTGCCGAGCAGCTGACCGCAGTACGCCGCGGCGAGCTGCGAGATGGCCGTCTGGTGAGCTGACAGGAAGGCGTTGATCTGCGGCGCGGCCGGCAGCGACTGCTGCTCCGAGTTGTAGAGCGTCGCGACCGTTGAGTTGTTGATCGGTACGCCGCTGATCGCAGCCAGTGTGGCGTTGACCTGTGCGAACGTGCGCACGCCCATATCCGGCCGCGGCGTGTTGTCCGGCGGCGGCGCCGTCGGCGTGACGATCGGCTCGACGTAGACATGTGCGTGGGTGCCGAGTTGATCGAACGACAGGAAGAACATGTCGCTGTCCACGCCCCGGTCGGCGGCGATCACCGCACCGATGCCGGACAGAAGCTGACCGTTCGCGGCCGTGTAGTTAGGCGCCCCGATCGAGGCGTTAAGCGTC